>JAOBWQ010000553.1 GCA_025463425.1 Ilumatobacteraceae bacterium
ACAGGTCGACACGATCATCAAGGGTTGGTACGTGGTGACGATGAACGCCACTCGCGACATCATCCGCAACGGTGCCGTCGCGGTGCGCGGCAACGTGATCGTGGCCGTCGGCAAGGCGGCAGAGATCGAGCGCACGTACACCGCCGGGCGCACGATCGGCGGGGATCGCTTCGTGGTCACGCCGGGGATGATCAACACCCACATCCACATCACGGGCGAGCCGCTGACGCGTGGATACGTCCCGGACGACACGCCGTTCGCCGAGAACGTGTTCGAGTGGCTGACCCCGCTGTACTCGGTGTTCACCGCCGAGGAGGAGAAGGTGTCGGCCGAGCTGGCTGCCGTCGAGATGCTCCGCTCCGGCACGACCTGCTTCCTCGAAGCCGGCACGATCCGGTTCCTCGACGATGTCATCGAGGGTCTCGACGGAGCCGGCATCCGCGGCCGCGTCGGTGCGTGGATCTGGGACATCCCCCCGGAGCCGTCGGTCTATCGGCAGACCACCGACGATGCGATCGCACGCATCGAACGACAGCTCGACCACCATCGCAGCGACGCCGACACCCGCGTCTCGGCGTGGAGCACGATCGTCGGCCACACGACTGCCAGTGACCCGCTCTGGAAGGCGGCCAAGGCGCTGTCCGACGACCGCGGCGTGGGCATGAGCTTCCACATGTCGCCGGCCGCGATGGATCCCGAGGGGTTCATCGCCGAGTTCGGGCAGCGGCCGATGATCCACCTCGACGAGATCGGTGTGCTCGACGACAACGTCGCGATGACCCACTGCGTGCACGTCGACGACGCGGAGCTCGGCGTGATGGCCCACCGTCACGTCAGTGTTGCGCACTGCCCGACGACGGCGCTGAAGGTCAGCTACGGCGTGACCCAGATCGGCAAGTTTCCGGAGATGGTGCAGCGCGGGATCAACGTCTCGATCGGCACCGACGGCAACAACGCCAGCAACTACAGCGACATGATGCGCGCCACGTACCTCGTCGCCGGACTGTTCAAGGACGCCCGCCGCGACCCGCAGATGTTCCCGGCCGAGAAGGCCTACGAGATGGCGACGATCGGCGGTGCGCGGACGATGCTGCTGGAGGATCAGATCGGGTCGCTCGAGGTCGGTAAGCGCGCCGACCTCGTCCTGCACGACACGGACCGCCCGGAGTGGCGCCCATTGCTGAACGTGATCAACCAGCTGGTCTGGTCAGCCGATGGGCGTGGAGTGCACACCGTGCTCGTCGACGGTCGGATCGTCGTCGAGGACGGCCACTGCACCACGGTCGACGAGGACGCGCTCTGGGCCAAGGCCCAGCGGATGGGCGAGTCGATCACCGCTCGTAGTGGTCTGCCCGACAAGGCCAAGTTCCCGACGCTCTAGATTTCGACGGGACATCTGCGAAGAACTCGCCGCGCCTGTCGATCTCGCCGCCACCCGTTCGTTGTGATGGTGAGGACCGGCACCGTGCCGGACTCGCACACGCACCACTCGAAACGGAGAACACCATGACGCAGTACCTGCTTTCGGTCCACGGCAATGACGAGATCTATGCCGCAGTGCCCGCTGACGACCAGCAGAGGATGTTCGCTCAGGTCGGCAAGTTCAACGAGGACATCATGGCCGCCGGTGTGTTCCTCTTCGGCGGCGGCCTGGAGTCGGCGACGACGGCCACCGTGGTCGACGCGTCTAGCGGCGAGACGGTGATGACCGACGGTCCGTACCTGGAGACCAAGGAGCACATCGGCGGGTTCTGGATCCTCGAGGCGCCGGACATGG
The DNA here is from genome assembly GCA_025463425.1 of Ilumatobacteraceae bacterium. Classification (GTDB taxonomy): domain Bacteria; phylum Actinomycetota; class Acidimicrobiia; order Acidimicrobiales; family Ilumatobacteraceae; genus WLMZ01. The sequence goes on from JAOBWQ010000553.1 coordinate 1,778, forward strand.
ATGCCGCGCTCGAGTGGGCCGCGAAGGGTTCCGCTGCCTGCATGGGCAAGGTCGAGGTGCGACCCTTCCAGCCGAACGAATGACCGATCCGGGTCGACTGGGTGCCATCTTCCGGCAGGAGTCCGGACGCTGCGTCGCCACCCTGGTCCGCATCTTCGGCGACATCGACATCGCCGAGGAAGCGGTCCAGGAGGCGTTCATCGTCGCCGCCGAGAAGTGGCCGGCAACGGGTGTTCCGCCGAACCCGGGTGCCTGGATCACCACAACTGCGAAGAACCGTGCCATCGATCGCCTGCGCCGTGAGTCGTCTCGGGAGGACCGCCATGCCCAAGCAGCGCTCATCCACGAGCGCGACGAACCGATCGAGGCGGTCGGCCCGGTGAAGGACGATCGCCTCCGCCTGATCTTCACCTGCTGCCACCCCTCGTTGGCTCCCAGCGTGCAGGTGGCGCTCACCCTGCGCCTGCTCGGCGGCCTCGAGACCGACGAGATCGCGCGGGCCTTCCTGGTGCCCGAGGCGACGATGGCCCAGCGGATCGTGCGCGCCAAGAACAAGATCCGTGCCAACAACATCCCCTACCGGGTGCCAGCGGACCACGACCTTCCCGATCGGCTGCGCGCCGTGCTCTCGGTCGTCTACCTGATCTTCAACGAGGGCTACACCGCCAGCGTCGGCGACGACCTCGTCCGCGACGATCTCTGCGCCGAGGCGATCCGCCTCGCCCGGCTGATCGTCGAGCTGATGCCCGACGAGCCTGAAGCGGTCGGCCTGCTCGCGCTGCTCGTGCTCACGTCGTCCCGCAGTGCCGCCCGCACCGCCGCCGATGGATCGATCGTGCTCCTGCAGGACCAAGATCGCACGAGGTGGGACCGCTCACTGATCGACGAGGGTCACGCGCTCGTCCGTGCCTGCATCCGCCGCAATCGCCCCGGTCCCTACCAGCTCCAGGCGGCGATCAACGCCGTGCACAGCTTCGCGCCGACGACGGCCGACACCGACTGGATCCAGATCCTGACCCTGTACGGCCAGCTGTACGCCGTGTCACCGACCCCGATCGTCGCCCTCAACCGCGCCGTAGCGTTGGCCGAGGTCGACGGCCCCGATGTCGCGCTCGCCTCGCTCGATGGTCTGCCACTGGATTCGTACCACCTCTTCCACGCCACTCGCGGCGAGCTGCTGGCCCGCGTCGGCCGCCGTGCGGATGCCGCGGCGGCCTACCAGCTGGCAGCGTCGCTGACCGAGAACACCGCCGAGCGCGACTTCCTCACCCGCCGCGCGATGGAAGTCGCAGAGGCGAACTGACCGTCGCTGTCGTCTCGAAACTCTGTAGCACCGCTCTGGCATGGTGGGGCCATGGACGGTGCGGGCGCGTCCGATCGAGCCGTGCGAGCGTCAGCCGGCGTCGCGGGGGTTGAGGTTCATGCCGGGTGGCACGACGGCGTCGATCGCATCGCGTACGCCGGCGGGCAGGGTGGGCGTTCCCGCAGCGAGGAGGTCGTCGAGTTGAGCGAGGGTGCGTGGGCCGATGATCGCCGAGGTGATCGTCGGGTCGTCGAGCAGGAAGCCGATCGCCAACTGGGTCAGGGTCAGGCCGGCGTCGGCGGCGATCTTGGTGAGCGCATCCACGGCGGTGTGCTTGGCCTGCCACTCCTTGGCCGCCTGGAGGTCGAAGTGCTCGCCCTGGCGGATCG
>JAOBWQ010000668.1 GCA_025463425.1 Ilumatobacteraceae bacterium
ACTCCACCACGCGGAGCAGGTCGCGCGTGCGGCTCACCGGCGCGTACCACGGGCTGTCCGGCTGGGTGTCGTTCTTGAACAGCAGGCTGATCGGCCGCCAGTCGATGTCGAGATCGCGCTCGGCAGCGACGTCGACGAGCCACCTCGATGTCATCCAGCAGAACGGACACACCGGGTCGAACCAGAACTCCACCTTCACGGGCACTCCTCGGGGTCAGTGCCGTCCGTGCGGACGAACGCTCACTCCGCCAACCCGGTGCCCGCCGAGTTCATTCCGTCCACCAACCCGGCCCGCGCTTCCGCGCAACCGCCAGCCCCCTACAGCGCACGTTCTGCTGCGAACTCCTGCAAGCGCGAGTCCCGGAGAGCGCGGTCGAAGGCATCGACCGTGACGTCCATCGTCTCGGCATCGTGCGCCGCCGATGACAGCCAGGTGCGCCGGTACATGATCACACCGTGCTCGCGCAGCACCTTGGCGAGTCCGAAACCGGCCTGCTCGCTGTCTGCGGAGCTCATCGAATCGAACGACAGCCAGAACCCGGCCGGATACCCCTCGCTGTGCAGCGCGATGCCGTGGTCACCTGCCTTCGCGACGAGACGCGCCGCCAGCGTCGACCCGTACTCGTCGACCGCTGCGTGGATCGCTCCGCCGCGGGTGGCCTCGATCGTCGCGATCACCGCAGCCATCGCCGCCGAGTTGCCGTTGTACGTGCCCGACAGGCGGACCTGGTCGCTGGCCACACCGTCGAACAGCCACGCGGCACCCGCGATCGCCGACACCGGCCAACCGGATCCCATCGCCTTCGCGTACGTGCCCAGATCCGGTGTGACGCCGAGCAGATCCGCGGCGCTGCCCGGAGCGAGACGGAAGCCCGTCACGACCTCGTCGAAGATCAACACCGTTCCGTGTCGTCGGGTGAGGTCGCGGACTCCGGCGAGGTAGCCGTCGACAGGCATGACGCCGCCGAAGATGTTCACCGGTTCCATGATCACCGCAGCGATCGTGTCGCCGCGCTCGCTGAAGATCCGCTCGAGGAGGGCGAGGTCGTTCCACGGCAGGAGCAGCGTGTCGCTGGAGCTCGACGGCGCCTGGCCCTTCGTCGCGGGCAATGGCCGATCGACCGATGGCCCGGCGATCAACGACACGCCGTCGACCCAGCCGTGGTACTGGCCCTCGAACTGGATCACGGTCGACCGGCCGGTCGCAGCCCGGGCGAGGCGCAGTGCCGACTGCACGGCTTCGGTGCCGCTGCTGGTGAAGCGCACCTGGTCGGCCCACGGGACGACGCTCAACATCGCCTCGCTGGCCTCGACCTCGAGCTGGGTCGCCGATCCGAGGCACATCCCGTTCGCCGACGCAGCCTGCACGGCCTCGAGGATTCGCACCGGAGAGTGGCCGAGGTAGGCCGGCCCACGGCCCAACATGTAGTCCGCGTACCGAGTGCCTTCGACGTCCCACAGCCAAGGCCCCTCGCCGCGGACGAGGACGGTCTCGGCGCCGACGAGGCGGGCGTTGGAGTGCACCCCGCCGGGGGTGTGCGCGGCAGCTCGGTCGTGCCATGTGGCGTTGTCGTTGGCAGTGTCCATCGGGCCACATTACGTGTCCGGCGGAGACGGGCATGCTGAGCGACCCGTCGGGAAAGTGCGACGATGTGGGCATGCAACGCAGCCGTGGGGACGAGCTCCTGCTCGGTGAGTGGGCGTGCCTGGGGATCCTCGTCGTCAAGCCGAGCCACGGGTTCGCGATCGCGGCGCGTCTGTCACCGAAGGGCGATGTCGGAAGGGTGTGGGCGATGTCGAGGGCCTTGACGTATCGGGCGCTCGAGCAGTTGACGAACCGCGACCTCATCCATGCCGTGGGCGAGGAGCCGGGCATCGCCGGCGGCAACCGCACCATCCTCGCCCCGACCCGTCGCGGCCGTGCGTTGCTGCGCGCCTGGCTGAAGACGCCCACCGAGCACCTGCGCGATCTTCGGAGCGAGCTGCTGTTGAAGCTCGTGCTCGCGGAGATCGATGGCGTCGATCCTCAGCAGCTGTTGGTGGCCCAGCGCGAGCAGGTGGCGCGCATCTCGGCAGTGCTCGACGGTCAGCTCGACCGATCGCAGCCAGAGAGCGATGTCGTGACATTGTGGCGGAGCGAATCGGCCAGAGGGGCACTCCGCTTCTTGGACAGGCTGATCGTCGACGGCTGAGACGAATTCTCACCACCGATCAGACAGGAGCAGGCGATGACCACTCGGCGGATCGACTATGCGGGCAGCGTGCACGACGACGCCGAGATCGAGGCCGTGGTCGCCGTCCTGCGCGGTGGCGCCCAGGCGTTGCGGATCGGCAAGAACGTGCGCCGGTTCGAGGAAGAGGTTGCTGCGCTGTTCGGCAAGCGCCGAGGGATCATGTGCAACTCGGGCTCCTCGGCGCTGTACCTGGCGGTCGAGCTGCTCGGCCTCCAGCCCGGCGACGAGGTGATCACGTCGGCCGTCACGTTCTCCACCGACATCGCCCCGCTGGTGCGTGCCGGTCTGGTCCCGGTGTTCATCGACGTCGAGCCGGACACCTACAACATCGACGTGACGGCGATCGAGGCGATGATCTCCGAGCGCACCAAGGCGATCCTCGTGCCGAACCTGATCGGCAACGTGCCGGACTGGGACGAGATCCGGCGCATCGCCGACACCTACGGGCTGCAGGTCATCGAGGACTCGTGCGACTGCCTCGGCGCCACCCTGCGCGGCACGCCCACCGGCACGCGTTCGGACATCACCGTCACCAGCTTCGCCCTGTCGCACATCATCACCGCAGCCGGCACCGGGGGAATGGTGTGCGTCGACGACGCCGAGTTGGCAGATCAATGCCTCCTGCTACGCCGTTGGGGCCGCCGGTCCGAGGTGCAGCTGTTCGGCTCGAAGCGTGGGATCGAGCGCAACTTCTTCTCCGAGATCGACGACGGGTTGGAGTACGACAACCTGTTCATCTTCGACGAGCTCGGTTGGAACTTCGAGCCGTCGGAGCTGTCAGCCGCGTTCGGCTTGGTCCAGCTCACCAAGCTGCCCGTCAACCTGGCCAACCGCAAGCGCAACGTCGAGCGGCTGAGCGCGCACTTCGCGACCCGCCCCGATCTGTTCGAGCTGCCGCGAACCACGGCTGAGGTGGACACTGCCTGGCACATGTTCCCGTTCCTGATCCGCGCCGACTCGGGCATCCGCCGCTCTGCCTTGCAGCAGCACCTCGAGCGCAACGGCGTCGACACGCGCATGGTCTGGACGGGCAATGCGGTGCGCCAGCCGGCGTTCAAGGGCATCGCCCATCGCGCCCCCGAAGGCGGTCTGCCCAACGCCGACGCAGTCATGGAGCGCGGCTTGATCCTTCCTGCCAACCACGCGCTCACCGACGAGGACATGGACTACATCTGGGAGATGGTCGTCGGCTTCGTGGAAGAGCAGGCCGGCTGATGGCCGCCTCCACCGGGCGGCTCGTTGGTCGTCGTGCCGTCGTCACCGGCGCGAGTCGGGGCATCGGCGCGGCGCTTGCGCTGCGGATGGCTGCCGAGGGAGCCGACGTCGCGATCGTCGCGCGCACCGTCGACCACCACCCGACGCTGGCCGGCAGCCTCACCGAGACGGCGGCAAGGATTTCCGTCCACGGCGGGCGGGTGGTCACGATCGCGGCGGACCTCGGCGACGATGCGGACCGGGCCAGGATCATCCCCGAGGCCGTCGCTGGGCTCGGGGGACCGATCGACATCCTGGTCAACAACGCTGCGGCCGCGATCTACCAGCCCCTCGCCGACTACCCGCTCAAGCGCCGCCGGCTGACGTTCGAGGTCAACGTGCACACCCCGCTCGACCTCGCCCAAGCCGTGCTGCCAGGGATGGTCGAGCGTGGAGAAGGCTGGATCATCAACCTCTCCTCGGGCTCGGCGAGGCTCAACCCAGGCCCACCGTTCGGTGAGGGTCCACGCGCGACGCTCGGCATCTATGGCGCCTCCAAGGCGGCCCTGAACCGGCTGACCAACGCACTCGCGCTCGAGTTGTACGGCACCGGCGTGCGGATCAACACCCTCGAGCCGCGGGCCGCAGTGCTCACCGAGGGCGCCGACGTTCTGGTCGGCGCCACGCTCCGACCCGATCAGATCGAGCCCGTCGAAGCCATCGTCGAGGTCGCGATCGAGCTGTGCACGTGTGGTCCAGATCTCACCGGTCAGGTCGTCGTCAGCCTCGACCACATCGCGGAGCACGGCCTCGTCGTGCACGAGCTGGACGGATCACCGCAGCGCACCTGAGCCCAGGTTCATGTCTGGCCCGGCGCACGATCGAGAACGGTGGATCCCGAACGGGAGGATCCGATGGCGATCGACGGCGAGCAGCAACGACAGAACGGCGATGACCCGAGCGTGGCGATCGTGCTGTTCGGCGCAACGGGAGACCTGGCTGCACGGATGGTCCTCCCGGCAGTGCACACGATGGCGGCCCGCGGTCTGCTGCCACGGGACTGGGCATTGATCGGCAACGGGCGCGGCGAGATGTCCCACGGCGAGTTCCGGGATCACGTACGCCAGGCATTGCTGGACGCTGGGGATCTCGCCGATGCCGATGAATGGCAGGTGTTCAGCGACCGGCTGTTCTTCGCCGGCGGTGGGTTCGCCATCGACGATCCGGGAAGCCTGCCCGATGTGCTGGCCGAGGTCGAGGAGGTGTTCGGCCGGCCGCCAGATCGGCTGGTTCACTACCTCGCCTTGCCGCCGACGACCTTCGCGGACATCACTTCCGCACTCGGCACGCACGACCTCGCTGCCGATGCGAAGGTGGTCTTCGAGAAGCCGTTCGGTACGTCGCTCGAATCGTTCGAGACGCTGAACGACGCGGTGCACTCGGTGCTCGACGAAGCGCAGATCTACCGGATCGATCACTTCCTCGGCAAGGAGGCGGCGCAGCAGCTGCACGCCGCGCGCTTCGCGAACCGGCTGTTCGCCGAGGTGTGGAGCCGCGAGCACGTCAGCGCTGTGCAGATCGACATCCCCGAAGAGCTCGACATCGCCGGCCGTGCCGAGTTCTACGACGAGACCGGTGCGCTGAGCGACATGATCGTCACCCACCTGTTCCAACTCGCCGCCGAGGTCGCGATGGAGCCACCCGTCAGCCTCGGTGCTGAGGACCTGCGCGAGGCGCGCGAAACCGTGATCGCGGCGTTTCGTCCACTCGATCCGGCCGAGGTCGTGCTCGGGCAGTTCGACGGTT
>JAOBWQ010000566.1 GCA_025463425.1 Ilumatobacteraceae bacterium
GTGCGCGACGGATTGGTGACGAGGATCGCGTGCGCGTAGTTGGCGGCCGGCGGGGCGATCGAGTGCGGCGAGATCTCGGTGTGCATCCCCGATGTTCGCACATCGACGCCCGAACCCGCCGGGCAACCTACTGCGACCGAGCCGCGCCCAGCGCTCTGGACAGATCGGCGAGCAGGCGTAGGCTGGCGCGATGACCGTCACCGAAACCGGCACACGCTCGATCGACGGGATCGAGCTGACCCCGAAGCAGGTCGGAATGAACCTGCTCCCGCAGACCTTCGCGACCGTCGAGGACGAGCGCCTCGAGCGCAAGCAGAAGCTGGCCGGTGCACTGCGCATCTTCGGTCGGCTCGGCTTCGGCGAAGGCGTCGCCGGGCACATCACCGTCCGCGACCCGGAGTTCCCGGACTGCTTCTGGGTCAACCCGTTCGGCAAGAGCTTCCGGCACATGCGCGTCAGCGATCTGATCCTCGTCAACCACTCCGGCGAAGTCGTCTACGGCGATCAGCCGGTGAACCGCGCCGCCTTCGTGATCCACGCGGCCATCCACGAGGCACGCCCCGACATCGTCGCCGCGGCCCACAGCCATTCGGTCAACGGCAAGGCGTTCAGCTCGCTCGGCATCCCTCTGGACCCGATCACCCAGGATTCGTGCATCTTCTACGAGGACCACACGGTGATCAACGAACAGGGTGGCGCCGTGGTGTTCGAGATCGAGGCGGGCAAGGAGCTGGCAAGCAAGTTCCCCACCGGCAAGGCGGCGATCCACCGCAACCACGGCCTGTTCACCGTCGGCGAGAGCGTCGATGAGGCTGCGTTCTGGTTCATCAGCATGGAGCGCAGCTGTCAGGCCCAGCTCCTCGCGATGGCTGCCGGCACGCCGCACCACATCTGCCACGAGGACGCCGAGTACACCCGCAAGCAGACCGGCTATCCGCTGGCCGGATGGTTCAGCTTCTCCCCGTTGTGGCAGGAGATCTGCCGCACCGACCCCGATCTCTTTGACTGAGCTGGCGACCCCGCAACCGGTCACCGTCCAGGAACGGGGGTTCTCGCCCGAGGCGATCTTCGTCCTCAGCGGCATCTCCCAGAACATCGGATCGATCCTCGCCAAGTCGCTGTTCGGCGAGGTCGAGCCGGCGACGGTCGCGTGGATACGCGTCTCGTTCGCCGCGCTCGTGCTGCTCACCCTCACCTGGCGGAAGTGGTGGCCGGGCATCGACCGGCGGGCCGCCACAGGCACCAGCCGACCGTGGACGCGCGCCGACTTCGGGGCGAGCGCGATCTTCGGCGTCTCGATCGCGTTGATGAACCTGTTCTTCTACCTGGCCATCGATCGGCTCGAGCTCGGCAAGGGACTGACGATCGAGTTCATCGGGCCGATCGCCGTTGCAGCAACCCGTCGGCGCACCCGCCGCAACGCAGTCGCCGTCGCGCTCGCGGTCGTCGGGGTCTGCCTGCTGTCGGGGGTGGAGATCGGCACGAACGGTCTCGGGTTGTTCTACATCCTTTGTGCATCGACGATGTGGGCCACCTACATCGTGCTCGGGTCCAGGGTCGCCCGCCAGGAGCGTGGCCTGGCCGGCCTCGGCGTTGGACTGATGTTCGGCGCGGTCGTCCTCGCCCCGTTCGGCGCGCCGTCGAGCGGCGCCGTGTTCACGGCGCCAAGGTTGCTGGCGCTGTGCTGCCTCGTCGGGATGCTCAACTCGGTGGTCGGTTACAGCCTGGACCAGCACGTGATGCGCCGCATCCCCACCCACCGCTTCGCGCTCCTCCTCGCACTGCTGCCCGTCAGCGCGTCGTTCATCGCGTTCATCGCACTGGACGAACGGCTGTCCCTCCTCGACATGGTCGGGATTGCGTTCGTGCTGGCTGGGGTGATCTACCAGCAGCGCGATGCACCGCTGGCGCCTACGTCGCTGGAAGAGGCGCCGCCGGCGTGATGCCCAGGCTGGCTGCGACTGCCGGCTTGCGCAGCTTCCAGACGAATCCGTCGTAGAGGATGTGCAGCGCGCCGAAGAAAAGGATCGCGTAGCCGTAGGTGCGACCGTCGCCGAGCGAGAGCGTCGCGACGATCAGCGCTGCGATCGCGGCGAAGTACGCGACGTAGACACCGGTACGGCGACGCGGTGTCGCCGTGGCCCGGGCGACGACGCTGGCATCCCCCGTGACGGCCCGACGGCGCAGCGAGCTGTGCACGATGCCGAAGTACTCGATCGCGTGCGCAGCCACGTACCCGGCGACGCCGGCGAGCGGATCGATCATGACCATGATCAGCAACCCCAGAGTGCCCGCGGCGTAGATCCACTTCGCTCGGCGGGCCATCGACGGCGGCCGGATGCCTTCGGCGCGGACCCAGCGCACAGCCATCACCACCGACACGACAGCGCCCACCCAGAACAGCGGCGTCGCGACGTTGCTCAGCGAATGGAGCAGATCGACGCTGCGCTTGTTGGTGCCGTCGGTGCCGAGCTTGTGGGTCAGCGCCGGCAGGTCGACGTAGGCGCCGAGGAAGAGCAGGGCGGTGACGAGCCAGGTGATCAGCATTGGCTTCTCCAGCTTGCCGTGATCATCGCCTGCCTTGCGCCCGTAGATGCGCAGCACGCCATAGCGCTGCATCAGGGTGTGCTCCGCGTTCCACAGACCGGCCATCAGCGCGACGAGGGTGAGGCTGACGTTGAGCCCGATCGCGATCAGCGCGATCGCGACGAACGGCGTCCAGGTGTAGAAGCGGCGGTGGGCCTGACGCTGATCTCGGTCGCCGTAGACGAGTCCGAGGGTGAGCGGCTGATGGGCGAAGCTGACCAGGAAGATGATGCCCATCAGCGCCTGGGTGCGCGTGATCGACGACTCGAACGAGTGCATCACGAGCGCGATGGGCAGCCAGCACCAGCCGAGCACCGTGTCGGCGAATGCACCGTGGACCCACGGCATTGCGCCCGAATGCTTGGTCGGCTTCGAGGAGCTCGGGGCGGAGGTGGCGTTCGGCTGCGTCAGCATCGTTGGGGACAATACAACGACCGTTGCGTCCGTGTGGGCGTGGCTCGGCTGGCTACCGTCGGCGGGATGAGCGACGCCCTGCGAAGTCCTGCGGTCGAGGCCTTCATCCGCGGAGCGGCATGGCCGGCGGGTGCAGCGACCCCGTACCCACGGGCAGATCCCGCCGACCACGGACGTCTCCCGATCGACACGTGGGGCACCGCCTGCCTGCCCGTCGGAGTTCGCCTCGAGCTGATCGGCGACGCGGCCGCGGTCGACATCGCGTACGTCACGGCGACCGAGGATCTCGGCTATCGCGGCGCGGGGGCCGGCACGACGTTCAACGCTTGGCGCGGTGGCCAGCTGGTCGACCAGCAGCCGGTGGCACTCGGCAGCGGCACGGCCCGCATCGCGCTCGGTGAGGCGGCCGACGGGGCCGCTGATCCGCGGGTCACCATCTACCTACCGGAGGGGATGCGACCGACGATCCTCTCCCTCACCGCCGTCGACGGCTCGATCTCTCCTGCGCCGGAGCAACCGCGGTGGATCGCCTACGGCGACTCGATCGCCGAGGGATGGATCGCTTCCGGTCCCGACGGCGCGTGGCCGGCGATCGCTTCCCGCCTCCACGGCCTCGACGTCGTCAACCTCGGCTACGCGGGCTCGGCCCGAGGCGAACTGGTGTCGGCCCAGCAGATCGCCGCGCTCGCCAGTCCAGCGGTGATCTCGATCACTCACGGCACCAACTGCTGGACTCGTATCCCGCATTCGGTGGACCAGATGGTGGCGAACACCTCCGCGTTCCTCGCCGTGGTGCGCGCGGGTCATCCGGGAGTTCCGATCGTGGTCGCCAGCCCGATCGTGAGGCCGGACGGCGAGGCCACGCCGAACCTGCTCGGCGCCACCCACGCCGACATCCGCGACGCGATGGAGCGTGCCACGCGCGCCCACATCGCCACCGGCGACGACCTGATGACGCTGATCCCAGGCGGTGGCGTGCTCGACCCCGGCCTGCTCGGCGACGGCGTGCATCCTGGCGACGACGGGCACCGAGTGCTGGCGCGTGTGTTCGGCGACGCAGTGGCGGCCGCGCTGGCGTCGCCGATCAGGACCTGAGGAACGCCACCAGTTCGTCGAGGTCCTCGCGGTCCTCGTCGGCGCGGCGCAACGCGGTGAGGTACTGCGCTCGAGCGACAGCGACATCTCCGAGGTTGCGCCCCCAGGTCAGTTCGACCCCGAAGCCGAGCGCGCCCAGCAGGCAGTCCGTGGCGGCGCGAGCGTGTCGGCCGTTGCCGTTGGCGAAGGGGTGGATCCAGACCAGCTGATGGTGGAACCTGGCGACGATCTGCAGCGCGGCGGGTAGGCGCTCCTCCTGCGGACCGCCTTCCCGGAGCACGGGCTGCGCATCGATCCACACGCGCGCGTTCTGGACCAGGTCGCGCACGGCCACCGCCACGAGCGTCGGATCGATGCCGATGCTCTTCAGCGTCGAGCGGTAGGAACCCGCCCACGACCAGACCTCACCGAACATCGCTCGATGCAGCCCCCTGAGCCAGACGTCGTCCAGTACCTCGCTCACTGTCGGCCGGCCCACACGCCGTCGGGCCGCGAGGATGTTGTCGGACTCGGCGAGGTTCAGGTCGTCACGTGTGCGCACCCAGGACAGTCGTAAGCCATCGCTCTCGTCCGGGTCGAGCGGTGTCTGTCCGGCGTCACCGTCGAACGGCTCTATCGATCCGTCCATAGCCCACGCTTGTCGACGTAGAGCGCGGCGAGCTCGTCGAACTGTCGACGATCCGCCGCATCGGTGGGTGACTGGTTCTCGAGCGCCATGGTCTGGCGGACGCTGGCGGTGAGCCCTGCAGCCCGGCCGCGGGCGCGGGCCAGGACCATCTCGTCGAGCGGCTCGATCGGCACCAGGACGTACTCCAGCCGGCAGTCGAGCGCGTTGGCGACCCGTTCGAGGCTTGCCAAGGTCAGCGTGCCCTCGACCTCACCACGCTCGATCTGGCTGATCCGCGGTGAGGTGACCTGCAAGCGTGCGGCGAGCTCACGAGTCGACATCCCCAGCGACTCGCGAATGGCGCGCACCCAGCCCGTCGGCGGCGCGGGCGTGGGCTGGGCGCGATGACGCGCCAGGTCCCGCTCCAAGGCCATCCGGGCTCGCTCGCGGTTCATCGTCCTCCTCGCCGCATCCTGCATGCACAATCGTAAGCTGTTTCTTCGCGGAAGGCAACCGATTGCGAATGCATGACTTATTGAATGAGAGCGATTGTTGAGTCATACCTTGGCGCTCACGGCGATGAGCCCTCTTCGTTCCCTGCCGGGTCCTGGGCCAGAAACGGCTTCGGTCCCCCGTGCGGGAAGCGAGACTGGGTGCCGCCGTCGACGACGAGGTTCTGCCCGGTCATGAAGCCGGCGAGGTCCGACACGAGGAATACGAGCGGACCGGCGATCTCGTCCGGCGTGCCCCAGCGGGCCATCGGGACACCATCAGCCGCAACGATCGCGTTCATGTCGGACACACCCCTCTCGACGAAGCCGGCGACGACGCGGGGCGTGGCGATGATGTCCGGCGAGACGGTGTTGACGCGGATCCCGTGCGGTGCCCACTCGTTCGCCATGCTCTTCGCCAGCGCGATCGCGCCCGCCTTCGCGGCCCCGTAGGCGGCGTGGTTGGGTGCTCCGAAGATGCCGCTGATCGAGGTGACCATCGCGATCCGTCCGCCACGGCCGTCGGCGATCATGTGGCGCGCAGCAGCTCGGCCGACATGGAGGTGATGGGTCAGGTTGCTGCGCAGATCCGACTCCCACATCGCGAGGTCCATGCTCAGCAGGTCGGACCACGAGGCGACTCCGACGATGTTGACCACGGCGAGCAGACCGCCGAGCGCGGTATGTGCCGCGTCGACGACGCGCAGCGCGTCGTCGGGATCCGTGACGTCGCCGGCGATGCCCACCGAGCGCACGCCCAGCGCCGCGACCTCAGCTGCCACCGCTTCGGCCCGGGCTCCATCGAGGTCGGCGACGGCAACGTCGGCGCCGACGCGCCCGAGCATCAGCGCCGTGGCGCGTCCAATGCCGGAGCCTCCGCCGACCACCAGCGTCGCTGCGCCGTGAAGGCCGAAGACATCCGTGGCGGCAGAACTTGCATGTGCAACCGTTTGGTCGGTCATGGCATGTGCACTCCTCCGTTGGGGCGAAGCACTTCGCCGGTCATGAACTTCGAGGCATCCGCAGCGAGGTA
>JAOBWQ010000574.1 GCA_025463425.1 Ilumatobacteraceae bacterium
GTCCTCGATGTGGACGATCAACGGATGGTCAGCCGGGCGGCCCTTGGCGGCGAAGATCCGCCGTACCGCGGCCTCGTTCGTGGCGTCTCCTGCCAGCCCGTAGACCGTCTCGGTGGGAAGGCCGACCAGGCCTCCGGCGCGGAGGATGTCGAGCGCTCGTTCGACCTCGTCGGACTCGGTGCTCACGAACCGGTGGGCGACTTCAGCCCGGCGCCGCGTCGAGGAACTCCAACGCCGCATCGATGAAGCTGAAGGCCTCGGTGGTGGCGAAGTGATCGACCTTGCGCAGGGTGACGAGCGTGCTGTTCGGCAGCGCCGCCGCGAGACGGTCGCCCGGGCCGGCGAAATCGAGGTCGCCGATCGCGACCAGCGTCGGGCAGGTCACGCCGGCCAGCTCCTCGACCGTGAACGGCCCACGCGATGGGCGCTGCATGACCGCAAGGAGCGCCGCCTTGTCGTTGCCCGGTTGATCCGCGTACTGGACGAAGAGCCGGCTGATGTTGTCGCCGGGGTCACCGTTGCCGGCCAGCGCATCGACGATGTTCGAGCTCGTGCTCGGGTGATCGGCGAACACGTTCTCGCCGATGCCGGCGAGGACGAGCCGGTTGAACCGGTGCGGCTGGTCGCACGCGAGGCGCAGGAGGGTCAGCGCGCCCAGCGAGAACCCGACGGCGTCGACCGGGTCGTCGGGCAGCGCGTCGACGATGCGGGTGGTGAGGTCTGCGTAGGCCTCGGGTTCGTGCGGCTTCGGGGCCAGACCGTGACCGAGCAGATCGATCCCGATCACCGTTCGGTCAGCGTCTTCGAGCAACGCGGTGAACCCGCTCTTCTGCCAGGTGTTCAGGAAGGAACCGCCCCAACCGTGAACCAGGACGACAGGAATCGACATGGGCGGAGAGGTTAGCCCCGGAGTTCCGGGGCCGGAACGGCCGGAGACGTGCGGGAGCGCGACCGTGGCGAACGCCGTAGCCTAGGGGCGCTGTTTCCGAGCGGATCAGCGCGCGAAGGTCGCTTTCCCTGAGGTTGTAGCCATGAAGTTCTTGAACGATGCCCCGCCGTACGACCTCACCTACAGCGATGTGTTCATGGTGCCCAGCCTGTCGTCGGTGCCCAGTCGGTTCGATGTCGACCTGAGCACTCCGGACGGTCTCGGCACGACGATCCCGGTCGTGGTGTCGAACATGACAGCAGTCGCCGGGCGGCGGATGGCGGAGACCGTGGCCCGTCGCGGTGGGCTCACCGTGCTGCCCCAGGACATCCCGCTCGATGTCATCGAGACGGTGGTCGACTTCGTCAAGACCCGGCACCCGGTCTACGAGACGCCGATCACGCTCACCGGCCAGCACACCGTCGGCGACGCGCTCGGGCTGATCCACAAGCGGTCCCATGGGGCGATCGTCATCGTCGATCACGACAACAAGCCGATCGGCATCTTCACCGAGCACGACGCGGCCGGGTTCGATCGCTTCACCCAATTGCAGAACGTGATGAGCCGCGAGTTGATCACGGTGTCCCCCGACGTCACGGCCGAGGAGATCTTCAATCGCCTCTCGGGTCAGCGATTGACCGTTGCGCCGGTGCTCGACGACGACGGTCGGCTGCTCGGTTGCGTGACGCGCAAGGGTGCGCTGCGCAGCACGATCTACAAGCCGGCGCTCGATGCGCGGGGTCGCTTGATGATCGCCGTCGCAGTCGGCATCAACGGTGACCCTGCCACCCGGGCCAAGGCCTTGATCGAGATGGGCGTCGACGTCCTCGTCATCGACACGGCGCACGGCCACCAGACCCGCACCCTGCGGGCGATCGAAGAGGTCCGCGCCGTCGCCCCAAGGGTTCCGATCGTGGCCGGCAACATCGTCACCGTCGAGGGCACCCGTGCGCTCATCGACGCCGGTGCCGACATCCTCAAGGTCGGTGTGGGCCCGGGCGCGATGTGCACGACACGCATGATGACCGGTGTCGGCCGCCCGCAGTTCTCCGCCGTGCTGGAGTGCGCGGCCGAAGCGGCCCGCCACGGCAAGCACGTCTGGGCCGACGGAGGTGTGCGCTACCCGCGCGACGTCGCCCTCGCCCTGGCTGCCGGTGGCGCCAGCGTGATGCTCGGGTCGTGGTTCGCCGGTACCTACGAATCCGCCGCCGACACGCTGCGCTCGCCCGATGGCCGCCTGTACAAGGAGAGCTTCGGCATGGCCTCGAACCGCGCGGTGAAGAACCGCACTCGCTTCGAGACGCCGTTCGAGCGCGCCGCGAAGGAGCTCTTCGAAGAGGGCATCAGCACCTCGCGGATGTACCTCGACGCAGAGCGTCCCGGCGTGGAGGACATCCTCGACCAGATCGTGGCAGGTGTGCGCTCGTCGTGCACCTACGCGGGCGCCGCGACGATCCCCGAGTTCCACGAACGTGCCGTGGTCGGCGTGCAGAGCGCGGCCGGGTACGAAGAGGGGCGACCGCAGGGCACGAGCTGGTGAGCGGCCACGATGCAAAGGTGATCGCGATCGACGGCCCGGCCGGTGCCGGGAAGTCGACCATCGCCCGGGCCCTGGCCGCCCGGTTGGGATTGGACTACCTCGACACGGGGGCGATGTACCGCGCCGTCACGTTCGCAGCGATGCACCGCGGCGTGCCGGTCGACGACGTGCCCGCCGTGGCCGAGCTCGCCCGAGCCCTGCAGCTCGAGGTCGGCGACGACGGAGTGTTCGTCGACGGGCTCGACGCGACCGACCAGATCCGTCGCAGCGACGTGACCACGGCAGTCAGCGCGATCGCGTCGAACAGCGACGTGCGCACCGAGCTGCGCAACCGTCAACGCGAGTGGGCCGACGCGCACGGCGGGGGAGTGATCGAGGGTCGGGACATCGGCTCCGTCGTGTTCCCCGACGCTCGCTTGAAGCTGTACCTGACGGCGTCTCCCCGAGTGCGCGCCGAGCGGCGGGTCGCCGAGGCGGGTGGCGACGTCGACGAGATCGAGCGCGCGATCGCCGTGCGCGATGGCCACGACGTCGGCCGCGCGGACGGCGGGCTGCGCGAAGCAGACGGTTCGCGAACGGTCGACACGACCGGCCTGAGCATCGAAGAGGTGCTGGAGGCAATCGTCGGGCTGCTAGAAGGAGATGAGTGATCCTCACCCCGCGCCGAGACCCTGCGCCAACGTCCACCAGTGACCGATGAGCAAGGTCGACGCCTACCTGGCCAAGCAAACGCTGATCAGCAAGGCCAACTACCAGTTCTGGAAGGCGATGACGACGGGCAACACCCGGCTCCTCACGCGGATGCATGTCGAGGGACGTGAGAACGTTCCAAAGACGGGTGGGTTCGTGCTCGCGCCCGTCCATCGCAGCTACATCGACACGCCCATCTCGGCGGTCGTCACGCGTCGGCGGCTGCGCTACATGGCCAAGGACTCGATGTGGAAGAGCCCCATCTGGGGTTGGCTGATCTCGTCCGTCGGTGGCTTCCCCGTGTCGCGCGGAACCACCGACATCGAGGCGCTGAAGCGGTGCTTCTTGCTCCTCGCGCAGGGTGAGCCGATCGTGATGTTCCCGGAGGGTGAACGCAAGTCAGGTCCGATCGTGCAGCCACTGTTCGAGGGTGCTGCCTACGTTGCCGCTCACGGCCGGGTGCCGATCATCCCGGTCGGCATCGGTGGATCCGAAGCGGTGATGCCGAAGGGTGCGAAGTTCATCCATCCGCACAAGGTGCGGGTGATCGTCGGCAAGCCGATCCATCCGATCATCCCCGAGACCGGCCGGGTGCCGCGCAGCGAGGTCAAGCGACTCACGGCCGAGCTGCACGATGAGCTGCAGCGCCTGTTCGATCGCGCTCAGGCCGGCCTGGCGACTCCGGGCAACGCTGCGGCGCGGATCCAGACCCAGAGCGACGAGCTGGCCGCCGCGAATGCCGACAACGCCGGCCCGGACAAGCCGGCCTGACCGGCGGCTCAGCCGGCCCAGTTCAACCGGACCAGATCAACCTCCGCACATCAACCGGCGAAGTAGGCGGCGAGCGCGTTCGCCAGGTGCTGCGGGTCGTCGACGCCGCACAGCTCGCGGGCTGAGTGCATCGACAGCTGCGGTACTCCGACATCGACCGTCGCGATGCCGAGCGCGGTCGCAGTGAGTGGTCCGATCGTGCTGCCGCACGGCATGTTGTTGCGCGACACGAACACCTGCCACGGCACGCCCGCCTGCTCGCACGCGCGTTGGAACACAGCTGCGCTCGCGGCGCTCGTGGCGTAGCGCTGGTTGCTGTTGACCTTGATCGCTGGGCCCTGGTTGACGATCGGGCGGTGGCCCGGTTCATGGCGCTCGGAGTAGTTCGGATGGACCGCGTGGGCGTTGTCGGCGGAGATGCACGTCGAGCCGGCCAACGAGCGGTGCATCGCGTCGCGGTCGCCCCCGGCGCTCATGACGATGCGCTCGATCACGGTGCTCAGCAAGGGCCCGCTGGCACCCGAGGTGCTCTCCGACCCCACCTCTTCGTGGTCGAACAGGGCGATCATCGCGACGTGGCCGGTCGGCGGTGGTGAGCCGGCGAGCGCTGTCGTTGCCGCCCAGCAGCTGAGCTGGTTGTCGAGACGCGCGCTGGCGATCATCGACTGGTCGGCGCCGAGCACCGCGGCGGGGGTGATGTCGAACAGGCACAGCTCCCACCAGGCGATGTCGCCGGGCGTGACGTCGAGACGGGCGGCCAGCCATTCCACGAAATCGCCGTTCGCCGGCGTCCCGGTTCCCCACACGGGCGTGAGGTGCTGTTGCTTGTCGAGCACCAGGCCGCGTTCGTTGACCTCGCGGTCGAGGTGGATCGCGAGCTGCGGCACTCGGGCAAGAGGCTCGTGGACGGCGATGTCGACGATGCCCCCGTCGTGGAGCACCACCCGCCCGGCGATGCCCAGGTCGCGATCGAGCCATGAGTTGAGCAGCACCCCGCCGTAGACCTCGACGCCGAGCTGGCGCCAGCCGAGCGAGCCGGTGTCGGGACGGGGCTTGATCCGCAGGCACGGCGAATCGGTGTGCGCGCCGACGATCCGGAAGGGCGTCGCAGGACCAGCAGCGGCGCTGCTGTGCCATGCCACCAGCGCGCCGCCGCGGACGACGTATCCGCGATCGACCACACGCCACGGCACGGTCTCGTCCAGCCGCTCGAAGCCGGCGGCTTCCAGCCGCTCGACCGAGGACCCGACCGCGTGCCAGGGCGATGGCGATGCATCGAGGTAGGCGAGGAGATCGTCGATGCCGCCAGTGGTGGGTCCGGAGTCAGTCACGTCACGTACCGTAGAGCCCGATCGGCAGGCCGGTCCCGCGCAAGTGGGCCGTTTCGTTGACGGTGACGATCTGGCGCTGTCCGGAACCTGCCGCCATGACGCGATGGATCGACGTGTAGTTGGGGTAGAAGAAACCGACGCTGTCGGCGATGCCGAGCACCCGCGCGAGATAGGCGTTGATCACTCCGCCGTGACAGACGACGGCGACGCGCTGGCCCCGGTGTTGGTCGACGATCGCGTCGACTGCTGCGATGACGCGGCCGCAGAAGTGCTCGCGGG
>JAOBWQ010000591.1 GCA_025463425.1 Ilumatobacteraceae bacterium
CGATCTTGACGGCGAAGAAGAACATGCGCGTGCTGTCCGCGTCCTCGGCGCCGGCAGCCGGTCTCGACGTGCGTGCGATCGATGGCGGGTTGCTCGTCCAGCAGGCCGACACCGTCACGATGGATCGCTCCACATGGACGGTGGTCACCGAGACCCAGCCCACCGACGCGCAGTGGGACGACCTCGCCTTCGCCTGGCTCGTGTGCGCCGCGGTGAGCAGCAACGCGATCGTGTTCGCCAAGGACCGCCAGGCGTTCGGCATCGGCGCCGGACAGCAGAACCGGGTCGATTCGGCGCGCATCGCGCAGAACCGCAGCGCCGGACGTGCGGTCGGCGGTGTGTGCGCCAGCGACGCTTTCTTCCCCTTCCCCGACGGGCTCGAAGTTGCCGCGGAAGCCGGCGTCACGGCCGTCATCCAGCCCGGCGGCAGCGTCAACGATCACCTCGTGATCGCCGCCGCGAACGAGCACGGCTTGGCGATGGTGTTCACCGGGGAGCGGCACTTCCGCCACTGACCAGGGTTCCCGGCCTGGTGATCGTGCCTGTGGTCGGCAGGGTGCATCGGCAATACTGGTCGGATCGGCACTGTCGCTCCGCCTCGCGCGTCCTCGAACCAGATCAGTCGTGTGCCGTATCTGCCCGGCCTCGATGGCATGCGCGCGCTCGCCGTCGTGGCAGTGATGATCTTCCATGCCAACCACGACTGGCTCTCGGCGGGGTTCCTCGGTGTCGAGGTCTTCTTCGTCATCAGCGGCTACCTGATCACGCTGCTGCTGATCGCGGAGCACGAACGAGCCGGGTTCATCTCGCTGCGCGCGTTCTGGGGACGACGGTTCCGCCGCTTGCTGCCCGCGCTCTACCTGACACTCGTGCTCGTCGTCGGATACTGCGCGCTGTTCTACCGCGACCCGCTCGGCAAGCTGCGCGGCGACGTGGTCGGTGCGCTGTTCTACGTCAGCAACTGGTACCAGATCTGGACGGGTCAGGGCTACGCCGCGCTGGCCGACTTCGTGCCGCTCCGCCACCTGTGGTCGTTGGCCGTGGAGGAGCAGTTCTACCTGATCTGGCCGCTGGTGATGGTCGTGCTGCTGCGTCGCGGCCGCGATCGCCTTCCCCAGATCGGGCTGTGGTTGATCGGGATCTCACTGGCGATCACGATCGGCACTGCCGCGTACTTCCACGGCGGGTTCTACGCGACCGCCGCGGACTCGCCGAGCGCGTATGTCGAGGTGTTCGGCCGAGCCGTCGAGAAGAACAACCTCCTGTACCTCGGCACGATCAGCCGATCGAGCGGGATCCTCCTGGGCGCCGGCTTCGCGATGCTGTGGCGGCCACTGGCGATCAACCGTGGGCCGCTGCGCGACAAGGGCCGCAAGCTCGACATCTGGGCCGTCATCGGGCTCGTCGGACTGGCGGCGCTGATGGTGAACTACGAGCTGTTCGACTCGTTCACCGGCACCTACTTCAGCCTCCTGTTCCGGGGCGGGTTCCTGCTGACAGGGTTGTGCACGCTGGCGGTGATCGCCGCCGTGACCCACAGTGGTTCGCTGGTCGGCAGGTTCCTCGGCAACAAGGTCCTCAACTGGATCGGAACGCGTTCGTACGGCTTGTACCTCTTCCACTGGCCGATCTATCAGATCATCCGCAAGCAGGCCGGCATCGCGCTGACGGTCCCGAAGTTCGTGATGGCGATCGCGATCACCGTCGTCGTCGCCGAGGCCAGCTACCGCTTCGTGGAGACGCCGGTGCGCAAGCGCGAGTTCTTCGGCTGGTTCACTCGGGGCGGCACGCAACTGATGGTCGGCCTCGGCGTGGCGGGCCTCGTCGTCGGCTACGCAGGTGTGTCGCTGGCGACGTCCGACGTGAAGTGCACCTCGACCATCGAGTGCAACAGCCAGATCGCGGACCAGAGCACGACCCCGACGATCGACCCGTCGGGCTCCACCGCCGTCACGCTGCCGCCGGATCCGACCGCCATCACTGCCAGCACCCTTCCCGGCGCGACGCTTCCCGGCGTCACCACCGTGACCGTGCCCGGCGAGTCGACCACCACGGCCATACCCACCACCACGATCCCGACCAAGACGGTCATCGCCGATCTCGCGATCGGTGAGTCGGTGATGCAGGGCGCGTTCCACCGACTGACCGACAACGGCGTCACGGTCGACGCACAGGAAGCCGTCCAAGCCAAGGGGATCATCGACACGATCCAGCGCGACCTCGCCAAGTACACGATCACCAATGCTGTGATCATCCAGTCCGGCACGAACGGCACCGTCTCCCAGGCCGACTACGACCAGATGGCGAACCTCCTCGCCGGGATCCCTCACGTCTATTTCATGACCGTGAAGGCGCCGAAATCGTGGATCGACGGCAACAACGCGATCATCAAGAACTTGCCGCTCACCCATTCGAACGTACAGATCATCGACTGGGCGAACCGGGCTACGGAGATCGAAGCCCACCTGTCCGAGTCCGACGGCCGGGTCCACCTCACCGACGGCACCGCGGCGCGGTTCTACGCGAACCTGATCCTGTCCGCAGTCGGTCTCCCCACCATCCCGGATCCGGTCACCACCACCGGCTGACGACCGTCGATGGGTTTGGTCCGGTCGCAGCTCACG
>JAOBWQ010000593.1 GCA_025463425.1 Ilumatobacteraceae bacterium
TGTAAAGGTAGCTTTACAGAATGCTCCAGGAACACGAGATCGCCCTTGCGCCATTGCTGACCCGCCAGAGCGTGAAGGCATTGGGCGATGTCGGCCCGACTGCCGCCGAGATCGACGCGATCCTCCACGCCAGTGTCACCGTTCCCGACCACGGCACGCTGCGTCCGTGGCGACTCGTCGTGGTCGAGGGCGAAGCGCGGCGTGCGTTCGGTGAGGCGCTTGCCGCAGCGGGCCGGGAGGCGAACCCCGGGTTCACCGACGAGCTCGCCGAGCGGCTACGCAGCAAGGCGTTCGCCGCGCCGACGCTGATCGCGGTCGTCGCTCGGATCGATCCGGACGCGAAGATCGCGGTGTGGGAGCAAGTGGCCTCGGCAGCGTGCGCCGGATACGCGATCACGCTGGCGGCGCATCAGCTCGGCGTCGGGGCGATCTGGAAGAGCAGCCCGCACCAGGAGGGCGAAGCGCTGCGCCGCACGCTCGACATGGGCCCGGCCGATCAGTTCCTCGGCTGGGTCAACCTCGGCCAGATCCCCGTCGAGCGGCCGACCAGCAGCCGTGCCGCCGTCGATCTCACACCGATCGTCCGCCATCTCGGCGCCGACGGGTTGGCTCGCGTCGCCGGCTGAGACGCGTCGGATGACTCGTCAGTTCAGGTGTTTGTCGGCGTAGTCGAAGACGGTCGTGACGAGATCGATGAAAGCCGTGACGTCGGTCGCGACGACGGGCTGGTTGGTGACGACGCCGTTGACGATGATGACTGTCTTGCCGATCTGGGTCACGACGGCGTATCCGGTGGCGATCACCGTCGATGGGTCGTCCGTTCGGGTGTAGTCGAAGTGCACGGCGGCGATGTCACGTCCTGGGATGTCGATGTCCTTGCTCGCCTCGGTGAGCTGGTACGTGTACGACACCCCGTCGATCTGCTCGTCGGCTGACTGGCAATGATCGCTGATGCTGAGGTCACTGGTGAAGACCGTGTGGGCATCTGCTTCAGATCGGTACGCCGTGATCCGTTCGACGAGGGCCGTGGACTGCTGCAGCCCGCTGCTGTTCAGGCCACCATCGACGCCGAACGCAGCAACCTTGTGGAACGCCTCGTCGGGGATTCCGAACTGCTCGCAGAACGGCGTCGCCTCGTCCGACGCGTCGAGCGGCTCCCAGTCGCTGCCGCCGGTCAGACGGATCTCGCGGATCGGAGCCAAGGCGGCCTGCACGACTGCGCGGGGAGGTATTGACTGAGGCGGCGCGCCGTTGCGGCCGGACCGCACGACGATGACGACGACGAGGACCGCGACGACGGCTGCCGCGATCCCGACGAGGATCCGCCGGCGTGGAGATCTCGCGACCGACGGCGGCGCGGCGAGTGCACCCTGTGCGAAGCGGGGCGGCGGCGGAACCACCGACGTCGGCGGAGGAGGTGACGGCACCGGCGGCGAGGGCGGCGCCGACGATTGACCGGGCGGTGGCGGTGGCGGGGACGAGGAGTGCGCTGCCGGCGGCGTCACTCCTGCGCCCTGCGTGGTCCGATTGCCGAGTGACGGCAGGGGTTGGGACTTCGGACGATCGAACACGGTGGCGCCGATCGCCACCGCTGTCTTGGGATCGGCGCGACGGATCAGAGGCACAGCAGCGAACGCTCTCCCGACCAGCTCTTCCACCATCGGGGTTCGGCTGGCACCGCCGGCCAACGAGATCCCTGCGAGCCGGCCGGCGTCGATGCCGGCTTCGGCGATGCAACGCTCCAGCAGGGTGACGGTCTCGGTGATGTACGGCCGAATCAGATCCTCGTACTCGCCGCGGTGCAGACGGACCTCCATCAAGCCGGCGGGCAGGGGCACGATGAGGTCCGCGTAGGTGCTGGCCGACAGCGTCTCCTTGGCGCGCCGAGCTTCGTTGCGCAGGCTGGAGGCGACGCGCTGCCACACCGGATCGACATCGGTCTGCAGCGCGGTCCAATCAGCGGCGGTCAGGCGCTCGCCCAGGTGGTTGACGAGAAGCTCGTCGAACAGCTCGCCGCCGATGTGCTGATCGCCACCGGGTCGGCCGATGACCTGGAACCCACCAGTCCCCGATGCGACGACGGCCGAGTCGAACGTGCCGCCACCGAGGTCGTAGACGGCGATGCAGGCGCCGGTGGCGATGTCCATCTCGCTCGCGAACGACAGTGCTGCGGCCACGGGCTCCGGCACCAGCACAGGATTGGGAAGTCCGGCCTTCGCCGCTGCCTCGAGGAGGCGGTTGAGCCAGGGGCGGTTCCACGTTGCGGGGTGGGTGAGGCGCACCTCACTGGGTGCGCTGTGGACCTGGGACACCGCCTCGTCGTACACGTGGCGCAGGACGAGGGCGACGAGCGCCACGACCTGGTGGGGACGGCCGTCGAGGATCAGCGGGGCCTGGTCGCCGAGGCGGTTCTTCAGCGCACGAACGACCCGCTTCGGGTTGGTCGCGGAGAGATCTTCGGCAACCCGGCCGACCATCACCGTGTCCCCGTCGATCAGCACGACCGTCGGCATCCGCCGCTCGCCCGCGATCTCGATGACCTCAGGGACGCGGTCGCCGACCTTCGCCGCGGCCACGGTGAAGCTGGTCCCGAAATCGATCGCGAGAACCCAATCTGGCAACGAACAGCTCCTGTGCTGGATGAAGCCGAGAACCTACTAGTTGTACTGGTCCATGATCGTCGCCTCGACGACCCGGGCCAGGGTGTCCTTGATCGCCTGGGCCTGGGTCGTGGTGACGCCGGGGACGACGAGCAGGTCGCTGACGGTGGCCCGCTGCAGCTTGGTCAGCTCACCGAAGTAGTTGCTGATCGCGTGGGCGGTCTCGTCGTTGAGACGCGGGACACGGGCCAGCAGGCGCAGGCCACGAGGCGACATCGACTGGTCGAGATCCTCTGGCGCCCCGCACGGCGAGAGCGCGACCGCGCACTTGCGCAGATCCAGCACGCTCTCGTCGTCGAGCTGCGACATCAACCGGTGGGTGTCGTCGGCCGAGCAGCCGCCGGGCAGGTAGTCGTCGATCACGAGCTCGATCTCGTCGTCGATCTCGGTGTACAGCTCGTCGAGCTGCATCCGCAGCAACCGGGCGTCGGTGCCGAGCTCGACGATCATCGTCTCGATCTCGTTGGCGATGCGGTGCACCATCTCGCCGCGTTGCACCACGGCGGCCACATCGCGCAGCGTCACGACGTCTTCGACCTCGAGCGCGGTGAGGTTTGCCATCGCATCGTCGAGGCGGACCTTGTAGCGCTCCAGCGTCTGCAGCGCCTGGTTGGCGCGATCGAGCAGGAGGCTGACGGCCTGCAGCTGGTGCTTGCGGTCGCCGACGTAGAGGTTGATCACGCTCATCTCTTCGCTGACGCTGA
>JAOBWQ010000658.1 GCA_025463425.1 Ilumatobacteraceae bacterium
CGGCGTAGTCGGTGTCGGCGACGGCGACGTCCTCGTTCGTCGTGCGCCCGGTGGTGTCGTCGTGTTGCACGACGAGTACGCCGTCGGCGGTCAGCTGCACGTCGAAGTCGAGCATGTCGACGCCCTCGCGCACGCTCTCGGCGTAGCCGAACGGCGTTGAATGCGGATGTTGGTCCTCGCCCGAGGCGTGGGCGAGCACGATCGGCCGACTGAGGTCGAGCAACTGCTGCACCGTCAGCGGACCGGTCGGCTGTGAGTCCGACGTGGTGGGTGCCACGGTGGTCGGTGGCGTCGTGGTGGGCGTCGCGGTGGTGGGCGTCTCGGTGGTCGGTGGCACCGTGGTCGGAGCGGTAGTGGCGACCGGTGCCGACGCCTCGGTCGATGCCGATGGCGGCGACGTCGACGGAATGGTCGACGGAGCTGTCGTCGCGAGCGGCGACGGGGTCGGCCCACTCGAGGGGGTGGTGGTGGCCGAGCTGGAGCAGCCGGCCATCAGGGCCAGCGCGGCGAGACCGGCAACGATCGGTAGCGCACGTCTCATCATCGCCTCCAACGGTCTCGGTCTGGCCGGTTGATCAGGTCGTCGCCGCGGCGAGCTCGGCGTAGCCGTCCTGCACGTCGTGCAGATGGTGCACCGGGTCGTGGATCAGGTACTGCGCGAACGAGTGCACGGTGAACTTGGCTCCGTCGCTGCGGGTGCCCGGCCGGGCCCATTGATCGCCGCTCACCGACTCGAACCGATCGGCCAGTGCTTCGGCTGCGTGGGCGATCGCGGGCAGCACGTCGTTCGGGTCCTGCTCGCCGTATCGCTCGCTGACGGCGGTGGCGTCCTGATCCCAGTTCTGGTAGGTGGGGTCGTCGTTCTCGAGCATCAACCGCAGCCGCTCGTTGAACAGGACGAAGACGTCGCGGATGTGGCATCCGTACTCGAGCGCCGACCACTTGTCGGGACGGGGCCGTTCGCGCACCTGTGGGTCGGTCAGCAGCCCGACCCACTCCGAGGCGTTGGACCTGATTGCCTCCGGCATCGTCAGCGGGTCGAACGAGCCGGCGTCGAAGCCGCATTCGGGACACACCTGATCGAGCACCCAGGTCCAGTTCTTGTCATCGGGGTGGATGGACATGGCTTCCAATGTACTGATGTGCCGGAACGGACGCGCCTTCCATTCCGCCGAGCCACACGTCGTAGGGTCGCGGGATGCGGATCCTCGTTGTCGCGGCGGCGACCATCGCTTTGGCGTTCGGCGCCTCCGTGCCGGCTTCGGCCACGGCGGGTGATCCGCTCGGGTGCGCGGACCAGGTCTTCGACCCCACGTCGGTGGCGTCGACTGCGCTCGCCGACACCGTCGACGTCGTGGCGCGCGACCTCGACGCCGATGTGCACGTGCGCATCGAGGGCAGCCTCGACGGCGACATCGACGGTCGTGAGTTTGCGCTCGAGCACGGATGCGCCGGATGGCTCGGCGTGGACGGCCAGCGTGCCCACGACCTGCTCGTCGTGATGGTCTCCCCGGCGGAGCGCCAGACCTCGATCTACTACGGCGGGGACTTCGACGACACCCTGGCCGGCGCCGATCCGCAGATCCAGCAGTACGTGATGAACCCACGGTTCCAGGCGGGCGACATCGAGCAGGGACTGATCGACGGCCTCCACTCGATCGCAGTGGCGGTGCACGGCGGCGGTGTACCCGCCGCGAACGCCGCCGGGGCCAGCGCGTTCTCGATCCCGGACTCCGTCGGCGTCGACGACAGCAGCTCGTCGAGCGGCGGCGGCATTCCCGGGCTCGCCATCTTCGCATTCGTCGTGCTCGCCGCGATCGCGATCGGCGCGAGCTGGTGGGCGAAGCAGAACGGTTGGTCGTCGGGCAGCACGAGCTCGGGATGGTCGTCGGGCAGCTCCCGGGTCCGTGGCTTCAGCGGCCGTTCCTCGCACCACTCGAGCTCCAGCCACTCGAGCTCCAGCCACTCCAGTTCGCACCACAGCGGCGGAGGCGGCAGCTCCTCGTCCTGGTGACCGGACCTCCCGGTCAGTGGTGCTCGCCGGGGTTCTCCGGCGCGGTGGGGGTGAACAGCAACGTGTAGCTCGGGTTGAGGATGGCGACGATGCCGCGATGCAGGCCGACCGTGCCGGTGATGGTCATCACCGAGCCCAGCGTGACGCCCCCGATCGCGCGGCGGCCGAAGAACACGACCGTCAGGCTGCCCGTCTCGTCGGCGAGGGAGACCTCGAGGCTGGGGTTGCCGCCCCACGGCTGGATGCGCATCGCTCGGACGCGCCCGGCCACCATCGCCCGTTGGCGGATGTCGACGTCGGCGATCTTGACCCGGTCGACCGGAAGCGCCACGGTGATCAGCGCGGTCGATGCCTGGCTGGGCCGGATCGCCTTCGTGCCGCTGGTCTCGGTCGACATCGTCGTTGTCGATGCCGGCTCCACCGTCGGGCACGGAACCGCCGACGAGCCGAGGTGGTAGGGCACGATCGTGACGTTGCAGTGCGCGATGTCGGCCAGCGAGGCAGCGATCGCGTTCGAGGACCGGTCGTGCAGGATCCGGTGCCAGACCTTGGTGTACTCACGGCGCGGGATGAGGATGGTGACCTCGGTGTCGTCGTCGCCGGTCAGGTCGGTGACGAGATCCATCGCGGCCCGGTTCATCCGCCGGTCGGGGCACTCGATGATGTCGAGGGGGAAGCGGGCGAAGCCGAGCTTGCCCCACGACTCCACGAGCATGCCCGTCTTCCAACCGTCGAGGTCGAAGTGCACGGCACGGAGCTCGTCGGGGGTGAGCGTGCGGGCGTACTGCATCGCCCGGGCTGTCGCCGCGTCGAGGTTGTCGACCAACACGATGACGGTGTGGTTGCGCAGCGTCGGCGCCTCGGCGGCGGCCTTGGCGTCCTCGTGCAGCTCGACGTCTTCGGCCTCGTACGCCTTGTTCAAGCGGACCAGGCCGACGACCATGATCGGCACGAGGAGGACGATCACCCAGGCGCCCTGCGTGAACTTGACGGTGGCGACGATGGCCAGCACGAGCAGGGACAGCAGTGCGCCGATGCCGTTGATCACCATGCCGCTCTTCCAGCCCTCCTCCTTCAGCCGGATGTGATGCTTGGCCATGCCGGACTGGGAGAGGGTGAAGCTGGTGAACACACCGATCGCGTACAGCGGGATCAGCCGGCTGACTTCGCCGCCGGTTGCCAGCAGGGTGACGATGGCCGCGACGGCCAGGAAGATGATGCCGTTGGAGAACACCAGCCGATGGCCGCGCACCGTGAACTGGCGGGGCATGAAGTTGTCGCCGGCGTGGAACGAGGCGAGCCGGGGGAAGTCGGCGAAGCTGGTGTTCGCAGCGAGCACGAGGATCAGCATCGTCCCTGCCTGGAGCAGGTAGAAGAACACGTGCCCGAGGGCGCTGGGCCCGTAGACGAGCTTGCCGACCTGGGAGATCACCGACGGCACGCCGCCGTCGTAGGGGGTGGCATGGGTGCGTGCAGCGAGCATCGACAGGCCGAGGAACATCACGCCGGACAGCAGGCCCATGATCACCAGGGTCTTGCGGGCGTTCTTCCACGCCGGCTGCTTGAACGCGGGCACGCCGTTGGAGATCGCCTCGACGCCGGTCACCGCGGCGCCGCCGGAGCCGAACGCCTTGAGGACCACGAACACGGTGGCGCCCATCAGCAGCCCGTTGCCGCTGTGTGAGCCGATGGGGATCATCCCCTTGACGTTGGAGGCGCTCTTGGTGATCGAGGAGAAGATCGAGCGGTAGATGCCGACGCCGATCAGCACGAACACGTTGAGGACGAAGAAGTACGTCGGTGCGGCGAAGATCTTGCCCGACTCCTTCGTGCCGCGCAGGTTGCCGAACATGATGATCAGCACGAACGCGATCGCGATCCAGTGCTTGTACGGCGCGAGTGGCGAGATCGCCGAGGCCAGCGCGTCGCTGCCGGCGGCCACCGAGACTGCCACCGTCAGCACGTAGTCGGTCAGCAGCGCCACGCCGGCCACCTGAGCGGGGAGCAGGCCGAAGTTGTCGCGGGTGACGATGTATGCGCCGCCGGCAGACGGATAGGCCTTGATCGTCTGGCGGTAGGAGAGGATCAAGAAGCCGAGGACCACTAGCAGCGCGATGGTCACCGGTGTCACGAGCGTGAAGGCGGCGAGCCCGATGTACGGGAACAGCACCCGGAGGATCTCCTCCGTCGCGTACGCCGACGACGACAAGCAGTCCGACGCGAACACTGCGAGCGCGGTCGGATTCCCGAGCGTCTCGTGCTCGAGCCGCTCGGTGTGCAGCGGTGGTCCGAGCAGCTTGTTCTTGATCCGGTAGCCGAGCGGCTCTGCGACCTGCATCGATCGTCGAGCCGGCGCGGACGGCCGGCTGGTCGCCGGCGATGCGAGCGGTGCTGTCGGCATCGGAGGTGCCGGGTCCGCAGCGGGAGCCGGGGCAGGTGAGGTCAGTTCACGATCATCGATCACACCTCACAGCGAACACCGGCTGCGATCACCCGGCCGCTCTGACGTCGCCAAGATTGGCGGGCACCGCGCTAAGAACGCGTCAAGACGCTTCGAACCGGTACCCGATGCCGGGCTCGGTGAGGAAGTAGCGGGGCTGGGCCGGATCGGGCTCGAGCTTGCGTCGGATCGCTGCGAAGTGCACGCGCAGGTAGTTCGTCTCGCGCTCGTAGGTCGGGCCCCACACGGTCTGCAGCAGCAGTCGTTGGCTGATCAACCGACCGGCGTGGCGAACCATGTAGTTGACGATCGCCCACTCCGTCGGAGTCAGGTGCACCTCGGCGTCGTCGCGGGTGACACGCTGGTTCTGGAGGTCGATCGAGAAGTCGGCGGTGGTGACCGTCGGTTCGTCGGGCAGTGGGTTGTGCCGGCGCAACGACGCGCGGACCCGGGCCAGCAGTTCGTTGATGCTGAACGGTTTGGTCACGTAGTCATCCGCGCCCGCATCGAGCGCGGCCACCTTGTCGGCGTCGGCGAAGCGGGCCGAGACGACGATGATCGGCACCGCGGTCCAGCCGCGCAGGCCGCGGATCACATCGAGCCCGTCGACGCCGGGGAGGCCGAGATCGAGCAGGACGAGATCGGGGAGGTGTGCGGCGGCAAGGCGAAGGGCCTCTTCGCCCGTCGAGGCGAGGTCGATGTCGTAGCCGCGCGTGCGCAGGTTGACGTCGAGCGCCTTGCGGATCTGGGTCTCGTCGTCGACCACCAGGATGCGCGTCATGGTTCGGCCGCAGCGAACGGGTCGGGTGCGGAGTCGAGCACGGCGCGGAGGCGGATCGACATCGTCAGTCCTCCGCCCGGTGTGTCCTCGGCCTCGAGGTGCGCGCCGATCGCGTCGATGAACCCGCGTGCGATCGCCATGCCCAGGCCGACTCCGGCGTCGTTGGACCGGTCGCCCAGTCGTTGGAACGGCACGAACATCCGGTCGCGTTCGGCGACGGGGATGCCCGGCCCGCGATCGACGATGCGCACGTCGACGAAGTTGCCGACCAGCCCGGCGTCGACGCGGACGTCGGCGTCGGCCGGCGACCACGCGACTGCGTTGGAGATCAGGTTGGCCAACGCCCGTGACAACAGCCCGGAATCGGCGTGCACCAGGGGAAGCGACTCGGACACGGACACGATCACCCGGCCGATGCTGGCGGGCACGGTGCTGAGCGCAGCGGCGACGACTTCCTCCAGGGCGACGTGACCGGTTGCCCGGCCCACCACGCCGGCCTGGAGACGGCTCATGTCGAGCAGGTCACGGACCATGCCGTCGAGACGATCGGATGCGTTGTCGATGTTGACGAGCA
>JAOBWQ010000659.1 GCA_025463425.1 Ilumatobacteraceae bacterium
ACGACGGTGGCGGCATCGCCGAGCCACTCGTCGACGACGGCGAAGAGCAGCTCCTCCTTGCTGGCGAAGTGCCCGTAGAGGGCGCCGACGGTGCGGCCGGCGCGGCCTGCGATCGCGTCGACGGACGCACCCGCGATGCCGTGCTCCGCGAACAGGTCGGCGGCGGCAGTCAGCAGGAGGGCCCTGGTCTCTGCCTTCCGATCGTGCTGACGCATGACAAGAAGATAGCGAGCGCTCGCTATCTGGTCAAGGCGCCCTTGCCCGTCGGCTCGCCGGGGTCACATAGGTTTGCGGGAATGCCGAAAGTCGTCGACCACGCCGTCCGCCGGGCCGAGGTGCTGGAGGCGACGTGGCGCGTGATCGTGCGGGCCGGTCTGGAGGGCACGACCATCCGCGAGATCGCCCGCGAGGCGAACTGCTCGACCGGTGTGCTGGCCCACTACTTCAAGGACAAGGACGAGATCCTCCGCCTCGCCCTCGACTATGCGCACGAGCAGGTGCGCGGTCGCGTCGCGGCGCTGCGTGAGCGGATGGGTGGTGTGCAGCTGTTGCGGGCCGTCCTGGCCGAGGCCCTCCCGGTCGACGGTCTCCGTCACGTGGAGATGACCCTGGAGATCAGCTTCTGGGCGCGAGCCGTGGCGCAGACCGCCCTGCGCCCGTCGCAGAACGCCGACTTCGACCGTTGGCACGGACGGCTGCGCGAGTTGATCCAGCTGGCCATCGATGCCGAGGAACTGCCCGCCGCGCTCGACGCCGATGAGGCGGCGACGATCATGGTCTGCTTCACGGACGGCCTCGGCACCGACGCAGTCCTGTACCCCGGAAGGTTCAGCCCGACTCGCGTCGACGCCCTGCTGGACCACCAGTTGGTCATGCTCGGGGCCGATCCGGCGCGCCTGCACGGTGCCGCCACTTCGACGCCATGAAGGTCCGCGTCGGAGTCGTCGGGTTGGGTCGGGTGTCGTCGCTGCACCTCGCCGCCTACGCGGCGATGCCGCACGACGTGACCGTCGCTGCGGTGAGCGACGCCGATCCCGCTCGCGCCGCATCGGTGGCAGACGCCTACGGGGCTCACGCCGTTCGATTCGACGAGATGCTGGCCGACCCATCGATCGACGCGATCGAGATCCTCGTCCCGTCGCCGTCGCAGCCGGAGATGGCCCTCGCAGCCATTCGCTCCGGCAAGCACGTCACCGTCCAGAAGCCGCTCGCGGGCGATCTCGCCACGGCCGAGGCACTCGTCGTCGCGGCCGAGGCCTCCTCGCGCAAGTTCCGGGTGTTCGAGAACACGCTCAATGCGCCGTCGTGGCTGCTGGCCGAGCAGTTGATCCACGACGGGACCATCGGCCGGCCGCTGTCGATCTCGATGCGGTGGACGAACTCGCTGCTGCCGCGCGGCTGGGACGTGCCCGCTGACGCGTGGGCGTGGCGCCACCGCGGCGCGTGGGCCGAGCAGTTCGCCGCGCCTGCGCTGTTCGACGACAGCGCACACATGCTCTCGCCCGCGATCGCCCTGTTCGGCGAGGTCGGCGATGTCGTCGCGCTGACCGGACGCCAACGGGTCGGCGAGCACGTGACCGGCTTTCCCTACGCGATCGCCTGGCACCACGTCGATGGAGGGCAGGCAACCGTCGACGGCACGCTCTGCGAGGACCTGGAGGTGCTCACCGAGCAGTACGCCAGCGACACCAGCCTGTCGATCACCGGCAGCGCCGGCGTGCTGTGGATCAACACCGGCGAAGGCCGCGTCGCCGAGCGCCCGACGGTGGAGGTGGCGTCGGGCGGCGTGCTGCGCGCCTTCGACGTGGACCACCGGTGGAGCACGGCATGGCACGTCGCCCAGCAGGAGTGGATCGCAGCGATCCGCGACGACAGCCCGTTCCGATGGACCGGCCGGCAAGCGCTCGCCGTCCTTCGCGGCAGCCTGAAGATCGACGCTGCGGTGCGCGCCGCACAGCTCCGGCGCGCGACGTGAATCTATTTCGGACGCCCGATATCACTCGCTGAACGTGGTACGTTCGCGGGTCGTGCGCACACGATCCGCTCTCCGTCCGGTTGCCGTCATCCTGGCCGTCGCCGTTGGTGGCATCGGAGCCACCGCCTGCGGCAGCGACGCCAAGACCCCTCCCACCACCGCTGCGGTGGTCGCCGCGGCTGCCACGGAGGCCGCCGCACCTTCCGCCTCCACCGCAGCCTCCACCGCGGCCGCGACCGGCAACGCCGGGGCGGGCGGCACAGGCACGACGGGCATCGACGCCTGTGGCCAGCCGACGCCGGACGACGTCGCCACGACGTTCGTGTCGTCGATCGCATTTGCCGGGGCCGACACCTACGACCAGTGCTTCGTCGGCGACGCCGTGAGCGCCGACCAGATCCAGGAGATCGTCGACAAGAAGTTCTCCGCGCTGGAGGTCGTGCCCGACTCGAGCAACGACACGTACACCTTCACCGCGCCGGACGGCACGAAGATGGTGATCGCAGTCGCCAAGGAATCGAACGGCAAGTTCTACGTGTCGTCCGTGACCTTCCCGTGATCATTCGGTGACACGCCGCTCTGGCGTGGATCGTCGCTGGCGCGCGACGGTCACGATCACCCAGTCCGCCGCCGACAGCTGATCGCTCGGTCTACCCCCGAGACTCCTCGCGAACGGGTTCGAGGATCGGCTCGCTCGCCGGGTGCAGGGTGAGCAGGAGGATGGCGATCACGGTCACCATGAACCCGGCGATCGTCAGCGGGATGTATCCGTCCTTGGCCCGGTCGCCGAGCACCACGAGACCGATGGCCGACGGAACCACGGTCAGCACCGCCTGCTGACAGGCCAGCGCGACGGAGGCCGGTCCGCGCTGCAACGATCCGGCGAACGTGATCACGCCGATGACCGCGAAGATCAGGATCGACCACGCCACGGGATCGACGAAGATGTGCAGGCGGTGATGGGGGTGCAGGTGCACGGCACGCGCGCACAATGCCATGCCACCGTCGGCGAGGCCGGACACCGCGCCGAGCGCGGCGCTTCCACGCCGACCGATCGACTTCGATGCGACGACGGCCGACACCGCCGTGACGACGACGCCGAGGACGATGCCCACCTGGAACCACCCGCTGATGTGGTGCGGCCGGCCCGGCGCAGCCGACACGGCGAGTGCGGTGAGCCCGGCGGCGAGCGCGACGAGGAGCACCGAGTCGCGCCGCTGCGGTGGATGACGCGTTCGCATCCACGTGAGGAGCACGACGACGCCGACGCTGCCGGCAGCGATCGCCTGCACCGCGAACAGCGGCAACCGGCGCAGTGCGATCAACGACGCCACCCACGCGAGCACGCTCAGGGCCATGCCGATCACGTACACCGGGCTGAACGTCGCCTTGACCGCCGCCCGCTTGCCGCTGGCACCGGTGACGGGCACCGCCTTCGCCGCGTGATCTTCCAGGACCGCGCTCACGCCATACAGCACGGCCGTTGCGAACGCGGCGACATAGGCGAACTCCATCTGCACATGGTGCACCGCTGACACCCCGTTCAAAACCTCGCGGTCGACCATCAGCCGACGCACGGCCGGCGGCGCGGGTTTGCACGGCCTCCGCACGGGGAACGCGCGCTGCCATGCAAGGCGGAACCAGGCGAAGTCCGACCGATCGGCCCGAGGCGCTGCCCCCTCCGCTGGGCCCGCCTCTGGCGCCGCCGGTGAGCGCCACCACCGATTGGCCACCGAGGCCTGCGCGGTCGCCCCTGCTGATCCCGGCCGCGATCATCGCCGTGGTCCTCCTCACGGCAGGCATCGTGTTCGCGGCCACGCGTGACGGTGGCGACTCGAGCTCGGCCTCTTCGGGCACGCTCGTGCGCTACGACGTGAACGCCGACAAGGTCGAGCTGCTCGACGGCGCCGGCAAGGTGACCAAGACCTTCGACGGTCCGGGTGACGACAACGCCACGATGTTCATGGGACCGAAGGGCACCGTGCTCTTCGACGGCGACAAGCGGTTCGGCGTGATGGACCTCGCCGGTGGCAGCATCACGTC
This sequence comes from Ilumatobacteraceae bacterium, assembly GCA_025463425.1. GTDB lineage: Bacteria > Actinomycetota > Acidimicrobiia > Acidimicrobiales > Ilumatobacteraceae > WLMZ01. Next base: position 4,019 of record JAOBWQ010000659.1, read on the forward strand.
GTACGACATCCCCGACGGATACGTGTTGGCCAGTCGGCCGGCCGTCGACTCCACCCGGCTCACGTTCTTCGACCCGGTCGGCGGTGACGTGCTCATCATCGACATCGGCTCCTCCAAGCTGGTCAGCGCTCGGGACGTTGTCGACGATGCTGCGGGCGAGTACGTCTCTACCCGCGGCTTTCCCACCGCACAAGCGTTCACCGATGTGAAGAGCGATCCGCCGCACACCCTGATCGTGCCGAACAACGGCGACGACCCGTGGCTGGTCGACGGCGGCGTGCTCGACACCGATGGGAACCGGTCCCTGGCTGCGACCTTCGGCAGCGCCGACTCCACGGTGAGCATCTTCGATCGCGACAAGCAGGTGGACACCGCGTCGCTCGACATGGCCGTGATCGGCGGGCTGCTGACCGGAGATCACGCCGCCACGATCGTGAGCGCTGATGGCAAGGTCTCCAGCGTCGACATGAAGGGCGGCATCACCAAGGACATCACGGATCTCGAGGTCGAGCCGGGCTTCGCCATCGCGGTGACGCACGACCGCATGTTCGTTGCGGGCCACGACGACACCTCGTACCTGATCGACGCAGCGGGGACGACGGTGAGGTCGTTCGATCCCGCACAGGACGGCGACGGCAACGCCGAAGCAGTCAGCTTCGTCGCGAACGGCTACGTGCCGGGTGCACGGTGCTTCATCACCCAGGCCGGCAGCGGCATCGTTCGGGGCGGCAAGATCGACGTGCGCACCGTCGTCGACGGGAAGTCGGTCGCCCAGCTGTCGACCACGGGCGTGCTCGCCGTCACGCCGGACGGATGCACCGCGATCGGTCTGTCCGGAGACTCGGCCGATCTCGTCCTCGACGGCAAGGAGAAGGACCTCGGCAGGGACGCCACGGTGACGGCGCTGTCACCGGATCTGCGCCAGGCCGTGATCAGCGGCGGCAACGGCTTCCAGCTGGTCGACATCGCCTCTGGCAGGACCACCGACCTCGACCGCGGGCTGTACACCTACGCCGTCGTCGCCGACTGAGGCTTGACACCTCTCATCGCCGGAGCGCTTGCCCGTCGACGAGCTGATCCTCAGGAAGTTCCCAGGAGTACCTGCGTCAAGGCAGAGGTGGAGCCAGCATCATCACCTCATGAGACATCACACCCATGACATCGAGCCCGACGACGACCGGATCGAGGACCACGACCGCGGCCTCACGTTCGATCTGTCCACCTTGATGAACCGGCGCCGGATCCTGCTGGGCGCGGCCGGTGGCGGAGCGCTCGCCTTGCTGGCCGCGTGCGGCAGCAGCGCGAAGACGTCGTCGACGAGCGCCGTCCCCACGACATCGGCCACCACCGCGGAGACCACTGCCGCGACGAGCGGCTCGACGACCGCCTCGTCCGCCCCCAGCGGCGGGATGCCGCCGGGAAGTGGTGGTGCGCCCCCCGGCGGTGGAGCGCCTCCGGGCATGGGCGGTTCGACCGGCTCGGCCGCCGCGACCACGGATGCCACGACCGGGCTGACCGCCGTGCCGGAGGAGACCGCTGGGCCCTACCCGGGCGACGGCAGCAACGGCGTGCAGCTGCTGACCGAGAGCGGCGTCGTGCGCAGCAACATCCGCAACAGCTTCGGATCGTCCACGACCGATGCCGGAGGCGTGCCGACCACCCTGCAGATGACACTGCTCGACACGTCGACCGGCAAGCCCCTCGTCGGCGCGGCGGTCTACGTGTGGCACGTCGATCACCAGGGGCGGTATTCGCTGTACACCCAGGGTGCCACGGACCAGAACTACCTCCGCGGCGTGCAGGAGACCGGCTCCGACGGCACGGTCACTTTCCAGAGCTACTACCCGGCGTGCTACGACGGCCGCTGGCCGCACATCCACTACGAGGTGTACCCCAGCCTCGACAGCATCACCAGTGCGTCGAACAAGATCGCCACATCGCAGATCGCGATGCCCGACGAGATCAACAAGGTCGTCTACGCAGAGAGCTCGTACGCAAGCAGCCCGTCGGTCTACGCCACCGTCTCGCTGAGCACTGACATGGTCTTCAGCGATGGCACCACCAACGAGACGCCGACCGTGACGGGCAGCGTGGCCGACGGCTACACGATCAAGCTGACCGCGCCGATCAACGCCTGACCGGCCGGGGCAGAGGCGCACTGCGTTCTCGCGCTGCGCCTCTGCCCTCGGACGCCCTAAGTTGCGCTGCACCGCGCGCGCTGCGCGCCCGACCGATCGGACGATCCCATGACCCGCCTCGGATATCAGATCCCCAGCTTCACCTATCCCGACACCGGCCCTGCCGAGCTGTTCGACGTCATCGCCCGCCAGGCCAAGGAGGCCGACACGTCCGGGTTCGACACGGTGTTGGTGATGGACCACTTCTACCAACTGCCGCATCTCGGCGAGCCGGAGCGCTACATGCTCGAGTGCTACACACTGCTCGCCGCGCTCGCGCGCGAGACCGCCAACGTGCGCCTCAGCGCGCTGGTCACGGGCAACACCTACCGCAACCCTGCGGTGCTCGCGAAGACGGTCACGACCCTCGACATCATCTCCAACGGCCGGGCCCAACTCGGCATCGGTGCCGGTTGGTTCGAGCTGGAGCACGATGCCTTCGGCATCGAGTTCGGCACGTTCACCGATCGCTTCGAGAAGCTGGAGGAGGCGCTCCAGATCATCCTGCCGATGCTGAACGGTGAGAAGGCGACGCTGGCCGGCAAACACTACAACGTCGTCGACGCGATGAACTCGCCGGCGCCCGTGCGACACGTCCCGGTGATGATCGGTGGCGGCGGCGAGCGCAAGACCTTCCGGATGGCGGCACAGTATGCCGACGAGGCGAACATCATCGCCGACGCAGCCGACATGCCGCGCAAGCTCGAGGCGCTCGCTCAGCGCTGCGCCGAGCTCGGCCGTGATCGCAGCACGCTGGTGGTCTCGTGGCAGCGCACCGTCTGCATCGCGCCGACGATGGAAGAGGCTCGGGCCGATCTCGATGCCTACATCCGGCTCCGCGGCATGGACCCGGACACGCTGTCCGCCGAGTGGCGCGCGATCATCGCCGGCCGGTTCCTCATCGGTGATCCGGACACCGTCGGCGAGCAGCTCACCAAGGAGCTGGCGCTCGGCATCGACGGCTTCACGATCAACCTGCCTGCCAACGGCCATGTGCCCGGTCGGGTGACGTTGCTCGGTGAGACCGCCGCCAAGGTCGTCGGCTGACGGACACGGGCGCGCCGGTCATCGACCACTCAGCCGAACCGATGTCGCCGACCGACCAGGCGCCCGTCGCGCTGGTGACGGGCGTCGGCAGAACCCGTGGCATCGGCGCGGCCGTTGCGTCCGAGTTGAGCGCGGACGGGTGGCGGGTGGTCACCTGTGGTTGGCGAGGCTACGACGACCGGATGCCGTGGGGCGCCGACGATGAACAGCTCGCCGACATCGAAGCGGACCTCAGCGATCCGGCCGTGCCGCGCAGGGTGTTCGACGACGCCGAGAGCATCGCCGGCCCCGTCTCAGCGTTGGTCCTCTGCCACTGCGAGTCGGTCGACTCGGCCATCCTCGACACGACCGTCGAGAGCTTCGACCGGCACTTCGCGGTGAACGCCCGGGCCACGTGGCTCCTGATCAAGTCCTTCGCCGAGCAGTTCCGCGGCCCGGTCGGCGCCGGCCGCATCGTCGCCCTCACCAGTGACCACACTGCGCACAACCTTCCGTACGGGGCCAGCAAGGGTGCGATGGATCGCATCGTGCTGGCCGCAGCCGTGGAACTGGCCTCACTCGGTGTCACGGCGAACGTGATCAACCCCGGCGCGACCGACACCGGGTGGATGGATGCGGAGACCGAGGCCGCGGTCCGGGCCGGGAACCTGCAGGACCGGATCGGCACCACGACGGACTGTGCCCGGCTCGTCCGCTTCTTGTGCTCAGCCGACGGGCAGTGGATCAACGGGCAGCTGCTGTCCTCCGACGGCGGCCGTCGGCACTGACCGCACCCACCGGCTCGGGATCCAGGACCACGGGTCCGGTACCACGAATGACGGTCAGGCCTGCCCGATGTCGAACGCGTTGCGCGGCAGCGTCAATGGAAGATCGAGCGAGCTGAGCAGTCCGGGCGCTGCCGCGCAGACGGACGGGATCGCGTTGACGATCCGCATCGTGGTGGCAACCATCCCGTCGATGCTTCCGGTCTCCGGGCCACCGACCTTGAGGTCGCAGTGCATCTCGGGATCGCCGTCGATGTCGACCCGATAGGTACCGTCGAACGCGGCGTTCGGCCACTCCGGGACGAGGTCCATCGCCATCCGGTTGACGTGCTCGACGACGATCGCGTCGCGGCCGTCGACGACACCGATGGTCTCGAAGCGCACGGCTCCGACGGTGCCGGCCTCGATCACCCCGCACGCGACCTCGAGCCGGCGAGGCGTGAGAGCGCGGTCGTAGGTCTCGCGGATTCGATCCAACCGTGCACCCATCGCATCGGCGATCATCCGTACCGGTGCCGCCCACGTCGCCGACTGCGCGCCGTTGTGCGCCATGATCGGCGTGTGGTCCATCGGGTGGCCGAAGCCGAACACCTCGCGCATCACGAACTCCACCGGATACGCGTCGTAGCAGAACAGCTCCTGGACCCGCACCGACCGAACGGTCCGCGACATCGTCAGCATCGTCAGCACGAACTGGTCAGCGGCGAAGCCGGGTTCGATGCCGGACGCGTAGAGCGAGGCGCCGCCGCGCGCGGCCGCAGCGGCGAGAAGGAGCCGCTTCTCAGCGTCGTACGCCGGCGGGTACACCAGGGCTGCGGTCGACACGGTCACCACGTTGATCCCTGCCTCGAGGAAGCGGACGTAGTCGGGCACGGCGATCGCATCACCCGCAGGTCCGCTGGCGGCGTAGCAGATGCAGTCCGGCCGGAGAGCGAGGATCTGGTCGACGTCGGCAGACGCCAGGAGTCCGATCGGCGCACCGCCGACGAGCACCCCGACATCCGTGCCGACGCGGTGCGCCGAGTGCACCCACACGCCGACGAGATCGAGGTCGGGTCGGTCGATGATCGTCCTGATCGCGATCGCGCCGACGCCGCCAGTGCCCCACACCGCGACGCGGATGGTCATGCCGACTCTGTCCGGGTCGAGCGACCCGTCGATCGGTTCTCCCTCACCCGATCGAGGAACTCGACGATGCCAACGGTGAACGCCTCGTTGCGGTCTCCGACGACCATGTGCCCGGCACCGCTGACATCGACGTAGTCGGCGTGCGGCACGAGGGCGAGCATCTCCTGCGCACCTGCTTCGCTGAGGATGTCGCTCATCCGGCCGCGCACGAGGAGCGTCGGCACGACCAGCGACCGGGCGCACGCCTCCATGCGGCCGTGATCGGCGAGCTCACCCGGGCCCCGGCCGGTGATGAACCGCGGATCCCAATGCCAGTGCCAGCGTCCGTCAGCGGTCTGGCGGAGGTTCTTGGCCAGGCCGGCCAGATCGGCGGGCCGCGGACGATGAGGGTTGTAGGCAGCGATCGCGTCCGCAGCCTCGTCCAACGATGCGAAGCCGTCGGGCTTGCTCATGAACGAATGGATCCTCGTCGCGCCCGACTGCTCCATGCGTGGCGCGATGTCGACCAGCGCGACGGCGCGAGCGAACCCAGGTGTCAGCTCGCCCTCCAACAGCAACGACGTCATCCCGCCCAGCGACGCACCGATCAGGACCGGTCGAGGACAGGCCAGCTGAGCAACGACCGCCTCGACGTCGCGTGCGAAGGCGGTGAGCGAGTAGTCACCGTGCTCGTCCCAGTCGCTGCGACCGTGGCCTCTCGCGTCGAGCGCGAGCGTCTGCCATCCCGTGGACGCGAGCACCGCGGCAGTGGACGCCCAGGCGTGTCGCGTCTGACCGCCGCCGTGCAGGAGCACGACCAACGGATCGTGCGCGTCACCGCGAAGATCACCTTCGAGGTGCACGCCGTCGTGACCCGCGAAGCGCACGATCGACGCCGGCTGCGACGCCGTGGCGCGCGGTTTGGTTGGCGGTGTTGGTGTGGTTGCGTTCATCCGAGATCTCCCGGCGACACTGTGCCAAACGCGCGACCGCGCCGAAGCAGCGGCGTCGACCTGGCGCGAGCCGAAGAATGCGGCATTGCGTTCGAACCGCCACTGTGAGTACATTGCGGCCACTGCATGTGGTCACGACGACGTGATCTCGGGGATGGGACAACACCAATGAACCTTCGGATCACGCGCGTTCTGGTGGGCCTGTCGCTCGTGGTGAGCATGACGGCAGCCGAGTTGGTGACGTCACCGGCGAGTGCCGCGCCGCCGGCGCCAGCTGACACTCCGACAGTCACGCTGTCGTTCACCGCCGCACCGACGGCAGCGGACCCAGGGACGGCCTTCACGACCGCTCCCGTCGTTGCTGTCACCGGATCGGCAGACCCGGTGGTGCTGTCGCTCGTCGTCGTGTCCGGGCAGGCCTCGGGCGAACTGAAGTGTGATGCGCTCTCCGTCGCGCAGGTCGCGAGCAAGGCGACCTTCGCGAACTGCAAGGTCGACCACGGCGGCCTGTACAGGCTCCACGCCGCGCTGGGTGCCGCCTCAGCCGAGAGCGCAGCGTTCCTGGTGTCCGGTGCGGCGTGGGTCCAGTTCACCGGCCAACCGGGCGGCGGTGTCGGTGGCGCGGTCTGGACCAGCCAGCCTCTTGCGCAGGTGGTCGACGGCAACGGCGCAGTCATCACGACAGGCACGAGCAGCACGGCCAAGGTCGGCGTTCTGATCAAGCCCGGGACCGGCGGGGCCGCTGCCACTGGCGCGGCACTCACCTGTACGAACGTCAACAACGCCACGCTGGCAGTCGCCGGCATCGCGACCTTCAGCGGCTGCGCGATCAATCGGGCGGCAACGGGTTACCAGCTGCTCGCGATCGACGTCACGGACAAGGTCTTCGGCACCAGCAACGCGTTCGACATCACGGCAGGCACCCCGGCCGGGCTCGCGTTCTCGACGCAGCCGATCGGTGGTGCGGGGGGCAGCCCGCTCACCACTCAGCCAGTGGTCGCTGTGATCGACGCAGCTGGGAACAGGGTGCCCGCGGACACGACGTCTGTCTCCCTGCAGGTGACGCCGGCGACCGGCACGTCGGGCGCCGCGCTCACCTGCGCCGCCAACCAGCTCGCAGCGTCGAACGGCGCCGTTGCGTTCAGCGGCTGTGCGGTCGACAAGTCCGGGACCGGCTACACCTTGACCGCCACGGCGGCTGGCCTGTCCTCGGCCATCAGCGCGCCGTTCGCCGTCTCCGCCGGTGGAGTGGCCGGCGTGGCGTTCTCCACGAACCCTGGCGGCGGCAGCGGCAACACCCCGTTCGCCGTGCAGCCCGTCGTGAACGTGTTCGATGCCGGCGGCAACCCTGTCGCAGGCGCCGTGACGTTGTCGATCGCGGCAGGCACCGGTGCGGCCGGCGCGAACCTCACCTGCGACGCGAACCCCGCCGTCGCCGTGGCCGGGGTGGCAACGTTCACCGGCTGCCGGATCGACACGCTCGCCGCCAACTACCAGCTCGTCGCAACCGTCGGCTCGTCCACCGCGACGAGCACGGCATTCGGCATCTCCGTCGCCGCCGTGGCCACGGCCACGTTCACCACGCCACCGACAGGTGGACTGGGTGGCGCGGCGTTCGGCGTGCAGCCGCTCGTCGAGCTCCGCGATGCCGGCGGCAACCTGGCCGAGGGTTCGGTCACGCTGTCGATCGCCGCCGGATTCGGTCGCCCGGGCGCAGCGCTCGCGTGCGCGCCGGGTGGCAACCCCGTCAGCACCATCTCCGGCGTGGCCCACTTCTCGGGCTGCGCGATCGACAAGATCGGCGCCGGCTACCGCCTGCAGGCGACCGTCGCCGGAAGCACCGCAACAGGGACGAGCGCGTCGTTCGACGTCACCGTCGGACCGGCTGCGAAGCTGGCCTTCGATCCTGCCCCCACGGGCGGCACGGGCGGCACGCCGTGGGCGGTTCAACCGATCGTCGCGATCGAAGACGCCGGCGGCAACACTGTGGCCACCAGCGACGCGCCGATCGACCTCGTCGTCACGACAGGCACCGGGCCGGGCGCTCTGTCGTGCACGTCGAACTCGGTGGCCGCGACGACGGGTGTGGCCGTGTTCGCCGGTTGCGCGATCGATCGAGCCGCAGCCACCTACACGCTGACGGCGACGTCGGGCGCGCTGACCCCGGCCACCAGCCCGCCCTTCCCGGTCGCGGTCGGCGCGGCCAGCCAACTCGTCTTCAGCTCGCAGCCCGCCGGCGCCACGGTCGGTTCTGCGCTCGCCGCCCAACCCGCGATCGCCGTGGAGGACGCCGGCGGCAATCCGGTCCCGTCCGCTCCCGGAGCCCTCGCCCTCGCGATCACGACCGGTAGCGGGACCGCCGGAGCCTCGCTCCACTGCGCGTCGAACAACTCGGCGGTCGGGACGAACGGCATCGCAGCCTTCACCGGCTGCTCCGTCAACCAGGTCGGCGGTGGATACGCGTTGACGGCCCGGTGGAGCGGCCTGAGCGCGGAGAGCGCCCCGTTCGGGATCCTGCCGAGCACCACGCCACCGCTCGAGTCGGCCCCGACGGGAATGCCGGCAGGCCAGGCCATCGGCGGCGCCCGCTACGCCGTCAACACCACCGTGGTCGCCGACGACGTGAACACCGCGACGGGCGCGCTCCAGTACGGAGTGACGGACCTGACCGTCGCCGGCGTGGGCGAGCCACTGGTCATCGAGCGGAGCTACAACTCGAGCGACGTCACCGGGGGCGCGTTCGGGCGCGGCTGGAGCTCGCTGCTCGACCTCTCTGTCACGTTCAACGCGTCGCGCACGATCGCCACGGTGCGCGGCGAAGACGGCCAGCAGGTCGTGTTCACGAAGGCCAACGGCAACCACTGGACACCTCCGGCCGGCGCTCGCTCCACGTTGAGCTGCAACGGGAACCAGAGGACGTGCGTCGTCACGCGTTGGGACGGCACCTCCTGGCAGGTGAGCGGCACCCAGCTCGACAACTACCTCGACGCCAACGGCGTCGGCATCCACTTCGTCCGGCTCTCCCCGACGACACTGCTGGCCAAGCTGACGACCACCGATCGCAGGCGCACGATCGACGTCACGATCACGATCAGCGGCTCGCTGGTGACGAAGATCAAGACGCCCACGCGCCAGGTGTCCTACGGCTACAGCGGCGGCCTGCTGACGAGCGTCACCGACGTCCTCGGCAACGTCTGGGCCTATCAATACAGCAGCAGTCGGCTGGCACTCGTCAACGACCCGCTCGGTCGGACGCGGCTGAGCGTGTCCTACGCGCCCAGCGGTCGGGTGGCCACGGTGTCGGCAACAGGAAGCGCGAAGCACACCAGCGACACCTTCACCTACAACGCCGGCACGCAGCAGACCACGCGCCTCGCGCGGACCATGGTCAACGGGCTGCTGGCCGACGCCGCGTACGTCGACACCTACTCGAACAACGTGCTCATCCGTCAGACTTTCCCGGGTGGAGCGATGACGCGCTACTCGTACGACAACCACCTCGGCGTGATCGCCCTGCAGGGTCCCAACGGATTCGTCCAGACGATGACCTACAACAGCGCCGGCGACGTGCTCAGCCAGCGCACTCCGCTGAGCTCCACGACGTCGTCGACTGTGCAGTTCAGCTACGACGGCGCGCACCACATGGTCTCCCAGACCGACGCCGACGGCAACCGGGTCGTCTACGACTACGACGGACCGAACCTCGAATCGATCACGCCGCCCGGTTGGGGCTTCGGGTCGACTCGCCTCTACTACGACAACCTCGGACAGGTCGCCACGATCGCCACACCGGCCGGACGTCAGGACTTCTCCTACGACGCCGCCGGGAACCGCACCCGTGTGATCGAACGCGAGTGGTACGGCGCCGTACTCAACGGCGCGGGCTCGTCGACCACCTATGACGAGGCCGGCAACAAGACGGCGTTCACCGACGCACGCGGCACGACACGTTGGGGCGCCGCTGCGGCCTTCACCACTCGCTGGGACTACGACAAGGCCGGCAACCTGCTGAAGACCTCGACACCCGTGGCCCAGACCAGTGCGAGCTACGACGCCTCGGGTGATGCGATCAGCGCCACGACACCGACCGGGACCTCCACGTATGCGTGGAACGAATCGACGTTGACGCGCACCACCACGGGGCCGGGCGGCGCGACGACGGTGCAGGTGTACGACCCCTCGGGCAACGTGATCACCGAGACCGCGCCGACCGGCGGCACGACGACGCACGTCTACGACGCACTCGGTCGTGAGATCGTGACCACCGATCCTTCCGGGCGCACGGTTCGCTACACGTTCGACATCGCCAACAACGCTGTCGCGATCGACGATGGTGCCGGCGTCATCATCCGCCGGCAGTTCGACAGCCTCAACCGGCTGATCCGCTCCTCCAGCAACGGCGCAGCGACTCTCACCACGTTCGACCCACAGGGCAACGTCGTCGCGGTCACCGACCCGACGGGGGCAGTGGTCCAGCGCACGTACAACTCACACGGCAACCTGTCGTCGGTCACGGATTCGTCCGGCACCACGAGCTACGCCTACGACCTCGCCGACAACGTCGTCGTGCGCGCGGACGGTCGGGGGGGCATCACCTCGTACACCTACGACGGCATGTCCCGACTCACCTCGATGACCGTCGGCGGGAACACCACGCGATACGCGAACGACGAGGCCGGGCAGCGCTACAAGAGCACCGACCCCGCGGGTCGGGTGACCACGCTCACGCTCGATGGTGCGAACCGGATCGTGCGCACCGAGTACACGTCGCCGACCTCGCCGAAGATCACCGTCGCCCAGACCTTCGATGCACAGGACCGGCGCACTTCGATGACCTCCGCGGGCACGACGTCGACCTACGCGTACGACGCCCACGGCAACCTGGTCTCCGCCGGATCTCCGGGCGCGATGTTCACCTACGACTACTCACATCCCGGCTCGGTCGTCGAGACCTATCCGGACAGCACGGTCGTCACCTACGGCTTGGACGACACTGGCGCACTGATGTCGTTGTCGTCCGGGGATGGCACGCCCGCCCACGTCGCCGCCTCGTACATCCGCGATGCCAAGGGGCGGATGACCGGGCTGTCGCTCTCCAACGGCGTGCTCCAGACCCGCAGCTACGACAGCGCCGGCAACGTGGCCGCGCAGTCGATCCAGGATCTCGGCACCGTCCTCGCCGGTGACACGTACACGTACGACGCCAACGGCAACCGTCTCTCGCAGCGCACGACCGCGGCCGGACGGTCGGTTCTCAACACGTACCGCTACGACTCCACGGGTCGGATCAACGGGTTCTCGACGGTGTCGACCGTCGTCACGGCAGCGCTCGCCAATCACGCCGCGGTCGGGTCACCATCCGCGCAGGCATTCGCCGGATCCGTGCCCAGCCCGACCACGTTCACGCTCGACACACCGCAACCCGCGGGGACACCGACGACCACTCCCACGGTTCCGGGCGTGTCGATCGGCTACGACCGGGTCGGCAACATCACGTCGATGGCCGGGGCGAGCTACCAGTCGGGGATCGCCGACCAGATCGTCGCCCAGTCCGGCCCAGCCACTGCGTGGACCTATGACCGCAGCGGCGCGGTGACGAGCTCGAACAGCTCTGCCGGAAACAAGTCCTACGGCTACGACTCTGCGGGGCGCCTGTCGACCGCGACCGTGTTGAGGAACGGGACACGATCGACGGTCAGCTACACCTACGACGGCGACGGCAACCGGATCACGCGCACCGAGAACGGGGCGACGACGAAGTACGTCTGGGATCCGATCAGCAACACGCCTCAGCTCGCGCTCGAGACCGTCGGCGCAGTGACCACGCGCCGCTACTTCCACGGCGACGGCCCCGTCGCGGCACAGACGCCCACCGACACGTTCTTCTTCCACCTCGATCCGTTGGGGACCACCGATCAGGTGACGAACGGCCACGGCGACATCGTGGCTGCGTACACGTACAACGCGTTCGGTGTCGTCACTGCCACGGGGCCGCAGACCGGCGCGGTCGATCTCCTGTTCCAGGGGCAACTGCTGGACGCGACCACCGGGCTGTACGACATGGGCGCGCGCAACTACGACCCGACGACCGGGCGGTTCACCCAGCGCGAACCGATGGAGACCGCCGTCGGTGAGCCAGTTGTGGCCGCCTATGCGTTCGTCCGCAACCGGCCGACCTACCTGACCGACCCCACCGGCACGACGCCGACGCCGACGGTCCAGAGCGTCTTCCGCGGCCAGTCCACCGAGGAGTCCAACGACGTCTTCGACGCCAAGCTCGGCGTCCTCGCGCTCGGCGTGAGCATCAAGGCGGGCGTGAAGATCGCCTCGTCGTTCAGCGAGGAGTTCAAGGACAGCACGAAGGCCGCGAACCTGAAGTTCGTCGGCAAGGCCTTGGCCGTCGTCGGCATCGCGCTGTCGGCCTACGTGACGATCGACAACTGCATGAACGGCACGCTGCAGAAGTGCATCGGCTCGGCTGTCGGACTCGCAGTCAACGTCGCGTTCACCGTCGGTTGCTCCTTCGTGACCTCGGGCATCGCCGCGCCGCTGTGCGGCATCGTCGGCGCCATCCTCAGCGCCGGCCTCGAGTTCGTGATCTCGACCTACGGCCCCGACATCGTCAACGGCATCGTCGACATCAGCGAGCAGGCCTACGCCGCGCTCGCTCCCGTGGCGACCGCCATCGCCGACTACGCGGTGAGCGTGGCGAACGACATCGCCGACTCCACGACTCGGGCGATCGGCGTGCTCACGAGTGGGTTCAACGACGCGACCGAGGCGATCTCGAGCGGCTTCCAGTCTGCGATCGACACGCTCAACGAGGCCGGCTACACGGCGGCGCAGATGGCCACGGTGTTGGCGAACACGTTCAAGGAAGGCGCCGATCAGGCCGTCGCAGGTCTGATCAGCCTCGGCTACGACATCAAGGGCGCAGCAGAGGCGCTCGCCAACGTCTTCCAGCAGACCGCGACCCAAGCGGCCCAGGTCCTGAAGGACACGTTCACCACCGCGGCAAGCGTGGTCGCAACGGCGCTCTCGGATGCCTATGCCACGTCGGCTGCGGCCGTCACCAAGGTGCTGGCCGATGTCGGGTACGCGGTCGACGAAGTGGCCGATGCCCTCCAGACCGCCTACGCCCAGACCGGCGCAGCGATCGCGGGGTTCTTGCAGAACGCCGGCTACGTGGTCGACCAGATCGCCGGCGCGCTCCAGGACGTCTTGGATCTCTTCGACAACGCTGCGGCCACGGTGCTGAAGACGCTGAACTACACGGTGCAGCAGATCGCCGGTGCGCTGCTCGACCTGTACCACCTCACCGACCAGGCAGCCGCTGCCGCGCTGAAGTTCGCGCAGTTCGCCGTCGCTCAGATCGCCGATGCCCTCCAGGACGTGTACAACGACGCGGCCGCTGCCGCAGCGAGCGCGCTGAAGGCCGTCGGCTACCTCGCCGACCAGATCGCCACCGGGCTCAGCAGCGCCTACACGGCCACCGCCGCCGCGGTGACTCAGATCCTCAAGGATCTGTCCTTCACCGCCACGCAGGTGGCCACCGCGCTCGGCCAGGTGTACCACCAGCTGGCGGACGGGGCTGCAGCGTTGCTCAAGAGCGCCGGCTACCTCGTCGATCAGGTGGGCACTGCCCTCCAGTCGGCGTTCGCGGAGCTCGACCAGGCGATGGCCCAGACGTTGAAGGACATCGGCTACGCCGCGACCGAGGTCGCAACTGCGCTCAAGAGTGTGTTCAACACCATCGACTCGGCCGCAGCCTCCATCCTCCAGTCGATCAACTACGGCGTCGCGGACATCGCGTCAGCGCTGCAATCCGCTTACAACGACGTGGCTGCAACCGCAGCATCGATCCTCAAGGGGCTGAACTTCGCCATCGACCAGATCGCCGGCGTCCTGCAGAACGTGTTCGGTCAAGCGGCCGCCGCCGTGGCGCAACTCTTCAAGAACCTCGGTTACTCCATCGCCCAGATCGGCGACGTGCTGCTGGGCGTGTTCGGCGAAGCGGCAGCGGCCGCGGCGCAGGTGCTCCAGGCCATCGGCGCTGTGGCGTCCGAGATCGCGACGGTCCTGTCGACCACGTTCGGCCAGGCCGCCGACGCGATCGGCGGCCTGCTCTCGAGCATCGGCTTCAACTCCGACACGATCGCCGCGATCGGCGGCGCCTTCTCCGACTTCGGCAACGACGTCGCCGACTTCTTCAGCGGATTGTTCTGACGGATCGGGCTTCGGCCAGGTAGTTCTCTCAAGTATTCGGCAACTTCGACCGACAACACGTCGGAACACGCAAACGAAGGTGCGCTGATGTCGAACCGGCTGGGTCCGTCAATTCGAGGTGGCTCGCAGAGGTGGCCCACGCGCGTCGTGACGGCCGTCGCGCTGGCCATCTCGCTGGGCGGCTGTCGGCTGGTGGACCCTCGAGCCGACGCCCGCTCGGCGACGGCGCAGGACGTGGTCGCCGCGGCTGGATGGACGAAGATCGCGACCACCGCCAAGTACTTCGTGGTTGCCAACGTCTTGCCCGGCGAGCACATGTACACGAAGGCCGAAGCGGACGCGCAACATCCCACGGTGGGTGAACTGATCATCTCGGGCATCGGCAACCCGCTCGGCCCCGATGTCCGCCACGTCGAGGCGCACATCTACGACAGGGAGACGGGACTGCCCCTGTCCAACCTCAAACCCTCGATCGAGATCCTCGACCACACGTCGGGAGAGCGGATCAGCGTGTCTCCGACGTTGATGCAGGACGTCGCGATCGGCGCACTCGACATCCACTACGGCAACAACGTGCCCGTCGCCGGCAACAGCGATCTCACGCTCAAAGTCACGATCGGAGACGAGGAGGTGACCCTCGATGGCCACCTCGATTAACGCTCGAACGCTTCGCCAGCGGGTCATCGACATGCCTGTCGGACGCAAGCTGTTCAACGGCTTCGCCGCCCTCACCGCCGTGCTTGCCCTTGTGATCGGCTGTCTGTTCCTCACCGTCGCTCGGCTCGGCGCGGCAAACGATCAGATCGTCGATGTGGCTGCGGCTCGGTCGGAGGCGGCTGATCACCTTCGATTCGCCGCAGCAGAGCTCCGCGCAGCCCAGCAGGCCTACGTCCTCGCGTGGCCGTCCACGCACCAGGCGTTCGACGAGGCCGCGGGCCAGTTCGAGTCGTCGTTGCAGACGCTTCGCGATGGGGCTGCCGACGCAGTCGCGCAGACCCTGGTCCGGAAGATCGCGACGGGCTACCAGACCTTCCTGCAGACGGATCAACTGATCTGGGAGGCACTCCAGTCTGGCCAGCCCGTGCTGGCCCGCAACCTGACGCTCGGCGCCGAGGCGCTGGCGTTCGGGTTCATGGCCGACGACGCGACGAGCGTCGCCACGATCGCGGCGAACAGCCGGGCCGACGCGGTCGCCGCCTTTCACGACACATCCGACGAGGCGCGGCTGCTCGGCATCGTCCTCGGCGTCATCGCTCTCCTCGTGATGAGCATCGCCAGCTGGATCATCACCAAGCTGATCCGCGATCCGCTGCACCGCGTGCAACAGGCGGCCGAGCGCGCCGCAGAAGGAGACCTCGAGGCCGAAGCCGACGTCTACGGCGACGACGAGACAGGGCGGCTGGCCCTCGCGTTCAACAGCATGCTCACCAAGCTCCGCCTGCGCGAGCAGTCGCTGGTGACCGAGCATCGTCGCCAGGAGACGTTCAGCAAGGTGCAGCGCGCGTTGGAGATGTCCGACGACGAGTCCACCGCGCTCGAAGTCGTCGGGTTGACCATGGCCGACGTGCTGCCCGGACGGTCGTCGGAGCTGTTGCTCGCCGACAACAGCAAGTCGAACCTGGAGCAGGCCGTCGTCGCCGGCAGCAACCCCGACGGCCCCGGCTGCCCGGTTGCGTCACCCTTCTCCTGTGTCGCGGTGCGAAGCGGATCCGCCGTCACGTTCGCGTCGAGCACGGCGCTGGACGCCTGCCCGCACCTCCGCAACCGCGGTGTCGACCCATGTTCGGCCGTCTGCGTTCCAGTGACCTTCATGGGGCGTGCGATGGGCGTGATCCACGCCGTCGGAGCCGAGCACCACTCGCCGACCACGGCCGAGATCGAGGCAGTTTCGATGTTGTCGACACAGGCCGGGGCACGCATCGGCATGCTCCGCACGATGGTGCGCACATCAGAGCAGGCATCCACCGATTCACTGACCGGTCTCATGAACCGGCGAACGTTCCAGACGCGGATCCGATCGCTGCGGCGGGCTGACACCCCGTTCGCGTTCGTGATGGCCGACATCGACCACTTCAAACGTGTCAACGACACGTACGGGCACGAGACCGGCGACCGCGCGATCAAGACCTTCTGTGACGTTGCCAAGGCGGCCCTCCGCCAGAGCGATCTGATGGCCCGATGGGGCGGCGAGGAGTTCGCGTTCGCGTTCTGTGACCTCGACCCGAACGATGCCAACGCACTCATCGATCGGATCCGGCTCGAGCTGGCCGCTCGGCTGTCGACCAGCGACCTCCCCGGGTTCACGGCGAGCTACGGAATCGTCGCGGCCGGCCAGTGCGCCAGCCTCGAGGACGCCGTCCGCCTGGCCGACGACGCGCTCTACGCCGCAAAGGCCCAGGGCCGCGACTGCTCGGTCATCGCCGACACCGACGCACCGAGCGGCCGCAACGGATCAACCGCCGCCGTCCGGGTCACCGAGAAGTTGCGGTCCAACGCAGCGGGCGTCCTGGCCACACTTGCCCGAGACGACGACCCCGTCTCGCTGTAGGGAACGCACCGCAACCGCGCCCGGAGGCGTTGCCGCGCCGACGTTCAAGCCGGCGCGTGACAGACGGCTTCGACGTTGTTGCCATCCGGGTCGCGCACGAACGCGCCGTAGTAGTCGGCGTGGTACTCCGGCCACACGCGTGGCTCGTGGAGCACCTCGGCCCCTTCGGCCCGTGCCGCCGCGAAGAAGGCGTCGACCGCGTCGCGACTCGGCGCGACGAACGCGATGTGGACCTCGCGATTGGCGCCGCCCGTGGTCTGTGCGCCGATCCAGAAGTCGGGGAACTCGACGCCGTATCCGATGACATCGCCGAAGTCGAGCACGCGCTTGCCGCCGATGGCTGCCAGCACGGTGTCGTAGAAGCGGCCCGCCGCTGCGATGTCCTGACACTGGATGGAGAGGTGGTCGAGCATCCGCCGAGAATAGTCAGGGCGCCGAGGCTGTTGGTCAGCCTCCTCGATCAGGGTGGCTACGCGGGCCGCGCTGTGTGGTGTGCGGCACGGCCTCGCCTGCCGGTCGGCCCGGTGAGCACGGCGAGTTGACGGTCGAACTCGATCGCGTGGACCGTCGAACGACCGAATGCTTCCGTGGAGAGCTCCGCATCGAACATGTCGTACCGCGACATCGTTGCCACATCGGCCTGCTCGTACGCGCGGATGAAGCAGAGCGCGTCGCCGATCCGGCCCTCGCCCAGCAGCAGCGCATCGCGGACCTCGCACGAGATCGGAAGCTCGTCGACGAGCTCGGCCATCTCTGCGCCGAAGACGACGTCGATCACCGACAGGAGGCCTGCGGTGAAGGCGACGTTCGCATCGCACTGGCCGTCGAGCAGCTGGCGGGCCATATGTGCTCGCGTCACCGCAAGGGTGACGAGCTCTGGGTTGCCCGCCGAGTTGGTCGACAGGGTCAACAGTGTGGCGATCTGACGGACGTAGTCGATGCCCAGGAGCACGATGGCTTGCTTGACCGAATCGGTGGGCTCGACGAGACCCGCGGCGCTCGTGTTGACCAACTTGAGCAACCGGTAGGTCAGGGTGGGATCCGTGCTCGCCAGGTCGGCCAGGTGGTCGATCGTGATCAGCGGGTCCTGGACGGCCGACAGCAGCGCCATCGCCGCGTCGGCGCCCAGTGGACGCGCATCACGCTGGAGGACTTCGGGCTTCGCGAAGAAGTACCCCTGGAACAGGTCGAAGCCGAGGTCGCGACAGAACTCGAACGACGCTCGGGTTTCGACCTTCTCGGCGAGCAACCTGGCCTTCGGAGCCGCAAGGCGGAGCTCGCGGACGAGGTCACGAACGCGTGCCTCCGAGAGGGACAGGACCTCGACCTTGATCACCTCGACGAAGGGCAGGATCTGCTCGAGGCCGACGACCGACGTGGAAACGATGTCGTCGAGTGCGAACCGATATCCGAGGCCGGCGGCAGCCTTCACGGCGGCCACGGTCTCACGGTCGAGCGCGACCGATTCGAGCACCTCGAGCACCACGCGCTCCGGTGGGAGGACGGTGAACAACCCGCTGTGGAGGAACTCCGCCGTCACGTTGACGAAGGCCTCGCCATCGCCGACGAGGGTGCGCAGGCCCCAGTCGAGCAGCGCCTGCTCGACCACGAGGCGTGTGGCAGCGTCTCCGTCGTCGAACACCGCGTCGTCGACCACGGCATTCCGGAACAGCAACTCGTAGCCGCGGCGATGCCGGTGCACGTCGAGGATCGGTTGGCGTCCGATGAACATGGTCACGGTCGGGCCTGCCCGTCTCGACGTCGCCGCTTGGCTGCGTACATCTCGGTGTCGGCCGCACCCAGCAACCTGTGCATGTCGTATCCCACGGCCCGCGTGTCGATGTATCCGACGCTGGCGGAGCACCGAATGCTGACGTCGTGACGGAGCCCGATCGGAGGCTCGATCGCTCGCCCGATGCGGCGGAGCACGTTTCGCTCCGTCGAATGCCCCGCCTGGTAGACGATGACGAACTCGTCACCACCGAGACGGGCGACGATGTCGCCGATGCGAACGGTGCTCACCAGTCTGTTCGCGATCGCACACAGGACGGTGTCGCCCGCCTCGTGGCCGTACTGGTCGTTGATCGACTTGAAGTCGTCGAGGTCGATGAACGCCACGCCCATGGTCAAGCCGGCGTTGAGTGCGCGCCGGAGGCTGCTGCTCATCAGGTCGTTGAGCAGGCGTCGGTTCGCCAGGCCGGTCAACGGATCGCGCAGGGCCAAGGAGGCCAGATGATCCTGCAGTGTTCGAAGTTCGGTGACGTCACGGCCCACTCCCTGCGATCCGTCGGGGATCGGCGTGACCTGCATCTCGCCGATGACCTCGATCCCGTCGCGGCGGCGGAAGCGGAGATCGCACCGTGCCGGGAGAGCAAGCCCGGTCAGCGCTGTCTGGACCGCCCGCCGGCCATCGTCGTCGAGCACGTCGAGGAACCTTCCGAAGTCGTTGAGGAACAGCGACGGCGGGTAACCCAACGCGGTCTGAACAGACGGGCTGAGGTAGTCGAAGTGTGGCTCAGGGGTCGACAGGAACCGCCAGACGACATCGATCGACTTGTCGGCGAGATCGCGGAACCTGGCCTCGCTCGCAGCCAACCTCGCCTCGACGAGGTACCGGTCCGTGATGTCCCGGCCCACCGACAGCACGTCGACGGCGCCGCTGTCATCCGGCAAGAACTGGTCGACCCATTCCAGCCACCGACCGGGAGGTCCAGGGGCCGGACGGGCTTCGGGATCGGTGATGATCAAGTTGCTCGGATCGAACCGTGCCAGCTGGTCATTGAGGCAGATCATCTCTGCGGGCGAGAGGAACTCGTCCAACGTGTGTCCGATGACGGCGACCGCGGTCGATTCATGCGCGGCCGCCCACGCCGAGTTGCAGTAGGTCACGCGCAGATCATCCATCTGATATCGGACCACGCGCTCGGGGAGGGCGTCGAGCATCTGGGCGACGTCCACGGACGCCGTCGCTTCAACGGTCATCGGCACGAGGTTCCTTTCCCGGAGATGGACGGTAAGAGCGTTTGGCCCGGCTGACCGTCCGAGGGACGAGCAGCTTTTCAACCATCTCGCCGGCACTCGGCAGCATGGCTCAGCTCCACCAGCCGCTGATGTCGAGGATCACGTGAACCGAGTTGGAGACGTACACGCAGAGCTGACCCCCCGCCGACAGGGGCATCTGAGCACCGTTGGCCACTGCGAAGCCGACACCGAAGTTGACCGTCGATGTCGCCGGCTGCTGCCCGCACGGCCAGGCCGTGAGGTACCCGGACGAGGACGATCCGATGACGGTGAAGTTGGCCGAGATGGCCTTGGCGTCAGCGGCGACCCCGCGCTGGCCGGCGACCTGGATGGTCAACATCTGACCGCCGCCGAGTGGGTTGCCACCGGTCCCGTCGTTCAGCTCGACCCGGCTGCGATCGCGAGTGTCGGTGAGCCGGAACGGGATCGTCGAAGTGAACTTCAACGTCGCGCTCGACACGAGGTACCCGGTGATGTCGACGACGAGATCGACATCCGTGAGGGTGTAGAGGCACACGGTGCCGTCGGCAGCGACCGGCGTGATGACGACGTTCGGCTTGACCGATCCGGGGACCGGATTGAGGCTGGAGACCACGGGTCGGGGCCCGTCGCACGGGTACACCGTGACGAACCCGGCCGCACTCGGGGACACGCTGGTCACGTTCAGCGCAACGGCCGACACGCCGGCCGGCACCCCGGCGACGCCGGTGACCGGGAGTCGTACGACGGAGTCGGCCGCCAGCCGACCGCCTGCGCCCAGCCCGACGCGGCTGTCCATCAACCGCGCCGGGGTGACCGAGGCGAACTTCCCGCCGCCACCGATGCCGAAGTAGCCGTTCACGTCGACGAGCAGATCGACGTCGGCCGAGGAGTAGACGCAGATCCCGCCCGTGGCATCGAGCGGAACGCTCGCGCCGTTCGGAACGGTGTCACCCGATGTGAAGTTGACGGTCGACACCACGGGCCGATCCGTCGAGCAGTTCCACACCGTCAAGAACCCGCTCGCCGCCGCGTCGGTGACGGTGAAGTTTGCGCTGATCGCCTTCGCCCCGTCAGGGACACCGCCGCGCCCGGAGATCTGGATGCGCTTCGCCAGCGTGCCGACGAGTGAGGTCGATCCGACGTTGTCCCGAGTGTCGACGACCCGCGACGGGGTCAGGATCTGCAGCGTGTTGCCCGACGCGAGTGGCGATGTCGTCGGCGCCGGCTGCACCGGTTGCACGGGCTGCACCAAGGTGGCGATCCCGGCGGCCGGGTCGACCGTGAAGCTCCACGACACGTTGCGAGCGGTCGTCGTCAGTGAGACCGAATAGGTGTCCGGGTCGAGCTTCGTGTGCGGGATGATCACGACGGCGTTGTTGGCGGCGAGGATCTGCTGGGCGACGCCCGAGGTGTTCTTCGGTGACAGCACGCATGCGTCGAGCGGGGCACCGCTGGCCCCGGCGACGGTCGCCGTCGGGTTGCGAGAGAAGGACTCCGGCATCATCGCGAGGATCGGAAGGCCCGCTGGTTGACCCGTCCAGCCGCAGAAGTCGAGAGGGTTGGGGCTCTCCGTGACGAACTGGCCGAGGCTGGTCGTTGCGCCGTTGCCGGGCCAGACGACCGGCGCTGTCTGCGCGATCTGGGTCAATCCATGAAGCACGTCGAGCGTGGCCCCCGAGTGCCACGGCGTCGGCGTGGTTTCGAGGTTGCACATCCCGAACCCCACCGACTTCAGGCCGGGACGCAGGATGCCGAGGGCGTGGAAGGGACCGGTCATCCAGAGCTCGATGTGGCTCCGAGCGGCCGCATTGATCTGGCTCGACACGGCGACGTTGCTGTTGTTGCCCGACGCGTCTCCATCGGCGGTGTAGCCCTGCAGACCGGGGGTCTCGTCGTGGGTGATGCCGTTGTAGAGCATGTAGCAGGAGTGGTGGGTTGCGGCCGCAGACATGCCCGGATCCTCGACCACCGGGCCGAGCTTGGCCATCGAGCGGAAGTAGTTCACCGTGCCCAGCCAGTCCGCCGACGAGTCGGCGGCCGACGGTGCTGCGAGCGACGTGGAGTTGGGGACGGCACCCGTGCTCGTCAGCGCCACGACACAGATCACGATGAGCTGGCGGGCGCGAATTGCGTTGGCCCGGACGGTCGATCGGTGACGACGGAAAATGCTCACGTGTTCTCATCGTCCGCCGGACGACAGCGCACGATGAGACATCAGCATGCATTTCACTGGTGCATTGGCACCACGCGCGCTACCCGCGAGACGGCATCTGCTTGACGAGATCCACGGCCTGCTCGGTCGCCTTGCGGACCTCGGCGAGGTCGGCGATCACGGCCGGGTCAGTGGCAGAACGTGTCAGCAACGCGCACAGGTTCAAGATCACACCGAGCAGGTTGTTCATCGAGTGGGCGACATCAGTCGTGGACGACCACATGTCGGTGTCCGTGAGGGGTGGCACGGCCGCCGGATCCGCGGCGGGTTCCGAGAGCGCCGGGAGGTCCGCCGGTCGCGTCGTCACGTGGTGTTGGTCCGTCGGATCATCGATGATGTCCAGCAGCTGGTAGATGTCGAACGGCTTGGTGAGGTAGGCGTTCGCGCCGAGCGCGAACAAGCGATCCGATCGCTCACTCGTCGCGTCAGCGGTCAGCACCACGACCGGGATGTTCGCCGTGCGCGGGTCAGCGCGCACGCGGGCCAGCACGTCTTCGCCGGACATGTCCGGAAGGTGGAGGTCGAGGAAGATCACATCGGGTTGGTCGTCGTCGTCGAAGACGCGCTCCAGTGCCGCGCCCCCAGTCGTCGCCACCGTGAGCAGTGCGAGCGGATGGCGCGCCAGCACACGCTCGACGAGACGCACGTTCGACATGTTGTCCTCCACGTAGAGCACCCGTCGAGCCTCCCGCGCTGGTTCAGCAGTGATCGGCGGCCGGGCGAGCCGCGCGTCCGCCTCTGCGATCGGTGCCGTGACGGGGAGGTCGATCCAGAACGAGCAGCCCTCCCCGACGCGACTGCTGACGCCCACCGAACCGTCCATCGCCTCGACCAGGTGCTTGGTCAGCGCGAGGCCGAGACCCTTGCCCGCAACCTGGCTGCGCGCCGCTGACAACCTCTCGAACGGCTCGAACAGCCTGCCGAGATCGGACTCGGTCAGACCGAGGCCGGCATCGACCACGGTCAACCTCACCCGCCCGCCTTCGACTGGCGCGCAGCGCACGCGCACCTCGCCATCGTCGGGGTTGTGCTTGATCGCGTTCTCCAGGAGGTTGACGAGCACCTGATGGAGTCGACGGCGATCGGCGCGCACGTACGGATCGTTCGGCATCGGCTCGACCATGACGGACACGCCACGGCGGTCCGCGAGCGGACGCATCATGTAGACCGCATCGGCGACCGCCGATGACACATGCACGGATGCCAACGACAAGCGCATCGCACCGCTCCGCAAGGTCGTGAGACCGAGCACCTCATCGACGAGATCGAGGAGGTGGTCGCCCGCCATGACGATTCGATCGACGCATTCGCGCTGTGTCGGGCTCAGGTCGTCCAGGTTCAACACCTGGCCGAAGCCCAGGATCGCGTTCAACGGCGTGAGCAGCTCGTGGCTCATCCTCGACAGGAAGTCGTCGGTGGCGGCGGTGACTCGGCGCGCCTGTTCCGTCGTCGTGCGGGTGGAGGCCTCGACGATGCGGCGCTCCGTCTCGTCGCGGGTGACGTGTGCGTAGCCGGTCAGCTGCCGATCGTCGTCGAACAGGGCGGTGATGACCACGTGCGCCCAGAACGACGTGCCGTCCTTGCGCACCCGCCAACCGTCGGTGCGGCAGACACCGGCCACCACGGCTTCGGCGAGCTCGGCCTCGGGCCGCATGGCTTCGGCGTCACTGGCGAGGTGGAACCGGGAGAGCTGTTCGCCCAGCGCTTCGTGATCCTCGTATCCGTACAAGCGGCGCGCACCCGAGTTCCACGACGCGACCGCTCCGTCTGCGTCGAGCATGAAGATCGCGTATTCCGTGACAGCGTCGACGAAGCATTCGAAGCACCGGTCGACGCCGTTCGCTGATGTGTGTTCGAAGGACACCGGTCCGATCCCTTCTCGCTCGTTCAGGCCGGGCACACAGCCCCCGACGTCCACACTCCCGGCCACGCCGGGCCGCAGCATGTTGCCTGCTTCCCAGACGGTTCGCAAGCGCGGGCTCGGGCCGTCACCCTGTCCTTCCGGTGCGCATCCCGAGGTCGGTCCCTCCGGACGTCTTTCGAGGTGCGCCACCGGCGACGGACAAGGAGACGACGGTGCCTTCGCGGGCGTCGTTCGACGCCGGCTGGTCGCTGAGCTTGAGCATGAACGATTCCGACGACAACGGCCGGCTGTAGTAGTAACCCTGCCCGACCCGGGCGCCCATGGCCAGCAGCTCGCTGACCTGCTCCGGCCGCTCGATGCCCTCGATGATCGGGATCATCCCGACGCGACCTGCCAGCGCGAGCACACCGGCCATCAGGGTGCGGTTGGGACCGACGGGAACGTCGTCGGTGAACGACTTGTCGATCTTCAGCTCGTCGATCGGCAGCCGGGCGAGGTTCGACAGTGACGAGTATCCGGTCCCGAAGTCGTCGAGAGCCAGCCGCACACCGAGGTCCTTGAGCTGGCGCAGCACGAGCAGGTCGCGATCGCCGCCGAGCAGGGCACTCTCGGTGATCTCGATCACCAGACGATCGGCGATGATCGGCGACGGCTGCACGAGCTCGCGGATCTCGGCCACCAGAGTGGGGCAGCGCAACTGGTGGGTCGAGAGGTTGACGTGCATCGACAGGTCGCCGAGATGTGGGAAGCGTTCGTTCCAGAGCGCCAGCTGGGCGACGGCCTCCGCGAGGACCCAACGTCCGATCCCGACGATCAGACCGGTGCGCTCTGCGGCCGGGATGAACTCCATCGGCCCGAGCAGCCCCCGAGTGGGATGTTGCCACCGCACCAACGCTTCGGCCCCGACGACGCGCGACGTGACCATGTCGACGACGGGCTGGTACAGGAGCCGGAGCTCGCCTCGCTCGACGCTGTCCGCGAGATCGAGCTCGAGCTCGAAGTCGTCGCGGGCCTGGGCTCGCATGCTGGGAACGAAGATCTTGAAGCCGCCGGAGTCGCCGTACTGTCGCTTCGCCGCACACATCGCCAGGTCGGCATCGCTCAGCACCTCGATCGGCGTGCGCGGTTCGTCGACGTGGCTGACGACAACGACCCCGATGCTGGCAGTGATCCGAATGCTGCGGTCGTCGACTCGCAGCGGCTCACCACAGGCCTCGGCGACCCGTTCGACCGCAGAGATGGCACCATGCGAGTCGCTGTCCGGGAGCACGATCACGAACTCGTCGCCGCCCACGCGGGCGACCACGTCCTGACGTCGGCAGGTGCGCGAGATCCGGCGAGCCACCTCGACCAGCAGGTGATCGCCGGCGTCGTGCCCGTAGACGTCGTTGATCCGCTTGAACCCGCACAGATCGACGAACAACACCGACACCCCGGCCCGACCCGGCGACAGCGCACCATCGAGGACATCACTGAGCACCTGTCGATTGGGGAGGCCGGTGAGCTCGTCCGACCGGCCCTGCACCTCGCTCGCCTTCCAGGCGACGACGCTCGCCACCGTGGACCCCAGGAGGAACGCTGCGTGCACGGTTGCGAGCTTCGCCGTCATCATCGTGCTCATCGACGCCTGCCCGTGCGAACCGAAGACTGCGTCGGGCATGACCAGGCCGAGAACCACGTGGTCGACGACGACGAGTGCGATGCCGATGAGGAACGGACGCCAGTCCTGATACAGAGCGATGACGCCGACGAGAACGAAGTAGATGAAGTGGGCTTCGGTGACACCCCCCGCGAGGTACACGTACAGCGACGCGCAGACGAACAGGTTGAGCGTCACGATCGACGCCTGCCACGCCCTGCTGCGGATGAAGGCCGCGCGACATGCCTCGAGCGCGAGGGGCACGGACAAGATCGACACCGTCGCCGCCGGCCTGTCGGTCGCGTATGAGTACGGGACGATCCCGATCACCATCGCCCACAGGAGGGCCCTGATTCCTCGGTGACGCCGTGCGAACGAGGCGGCGGTGAGGTCGCTCCCCCGTGGCATCGTCGACCTCCACATGGCCATCACCCAACGGCACACGCGCGGTCGCTCCTCCATGCGGCGGGTCCACCCACCGTCGTAGCGATCCAGCTCGTTCACCACACCAGTGTCGGGGATCGCCCAACCGGCCGCCAGATTCGTTTAGCTCGACCGCGGCGGTGCATTCGCCGATCGGACGCCGCGCGAATGCACTGTGCCGACCTCCCCCGAGGTCAGGCCCTCGTCGGGTAGTCGATGATCCCTTCGCGCACAGCTGTCGAGACCGCCTCGAGCTTCGAGTGCGCGCCGAGCTTGCTCAGCAAGGACTGCACGTAGTTGCGAACCGTGTTCAGGCTGAGGTTCAGGTCCGCCGCGATCGCCTTGTTGCTCCACCCCTCCGCGAGGCGGTTGAGCGTGGCTCGCTCCCGCTCGGTCAGATCGGAGCCGAGCGAGCGGTACGTGCGCTTGAGCTTCGGCAGCAGGCGAGCGAGCAGGAGCGGCGAGATGAGTGCCTCGCCGGCCGCCGCACCTCGAACCGCCTCGACGACCTCGACGGCCGCACGGTCCTTGGTGATGAAGCCACAGCATCCGGCATCGATCGCGTCGAGCAGGACCCGGTCTTCGTTGGCACCGGTCAGCATCACGATCATCACATCGGGATCGGCGCTCTTCAGCTCGCCGGCCAGCACCGCACCGTTGGTGTCGGGGAGCTGGTAGTCGACGAGCACGACGGTCGGAGCGAGGCGCGCGCACATCTCGACCGCTTGCTCGCCGGTGTTGGCGATGCCGAGGACGTCGATGCCGCACTCGTCGCCGAGCAGGCGCGCCAGGCTGTCCGCGAACATCTTGTGGTCGTCGACGATCAGGACGCGAATGGAGTCATTGGGATCGTTCAGCATTGGCCTCCCACCATCCGTCATCACACGCCCCGCCTGACCAGCGGGACGAGGGGTCAACATTGCACCGCAAGATCAGCGTTGAACTTCTCGAATGATGGCCGCTCCGACCCGAGCGTGCAACTCGAAAACGCCGAGCGACCAGGCAGGCCACTGTCATGTCACGGACAGGGGTCGTCACGTCCCGAGGAGTGTGAGGTGGCCGCCGGGGTACCCGATCACCGTCACGTCGTAGTCCTTGCGGCGGGTCGCAGCCGTGAGCATGCCGGTCGCGTCGGCCGGCAGGCCATCGACGAGGTCGTCCAAACGCACGTGGGGCACCGTTGGTCCGTTGAGGAACTTCGAGAGGATGTTCACGACCTCGCGGTAGTTGTCGCGAAGTGTCTCACCGAGCTCGCCCGCCTCCACGGCTTCGTTGACCGTCCCGCGAGGGATGAGGCCGAGCGCGGCGCCGGCCGTGGCAGCAAGAGACAGATCCGCCACGCAGGCGCACATCAGTCGTCCCTTGTCATCGACGTATCGACCGGTGATGTAGTTGACATCGCCGTCGGAGAAGTCGACGGTCGCGGCCTTGGTCACCGAGATCGGTTGGCCGAGCAGGTCGGACAGGAAGTCGGCAACCTCTTCGGGGATGGGGAGACGACGCCCCGGCGTGCCGAGCGCCATCAGACCGTCACCGCCCCGACCACCTCGGCGAACTGTTCGGGGCTGAACGGCTTGGTCAGCAAGAAGTTGGCGCCGGCCTCCAGTGCTTCGTCCCGAATCGCCGGGTGGGTCTCGCTGGTGATGAAGCCGAACGCGGTGCCGCCACCAGAGGCACGGAACTCCTTCAGGAACTCCAGCCCGCTCATCTCCGGCATGTTCCAGTCGGAGAGGATCAGGTCGGGCGAGAAGGACTTCGCGACATCGAGCGCCGCGCGGCCGTCTTCGGCCTCGGCGATCTCGAACGTCGCGACAGCGGACTGGCGCAGCGCGCGGGCGACGATCATCCGCATCACTTTGCTGTCATCGACGATGAGCACTTTCACGACGGGTTCTCACTTTCTGCAGCTGTTGCTGCGGGCGTTGACGCACGGTCCGGCTGCCGGCACGAGGGCGGAGTCGACCTCATGACAGCAGACCGATCTTCTGGGCCTTGTCGACCGCGGCGAACCGATCGTCGACCTCGAGCTTGCGGAGCAGATGCGCGACGTGCGACTTGACCGTCTCCCGCGAGACGTACAGGCGCGACGCCGCTTCGGCGTTGCTGAGACCGCTCGCCAGGCACGAGAGCACGTCGCGCTCGCGGGCCGACAACGGGTTGCGGGGGAGGTCGGCGAGCGTGGTCAGCAGCGCGCTCAGCGCCTCAGCATCGATCACGCCGACCTCGTTGGCGGTCAACCGGACCGCGCAGGACATCTCCTCGAAGTCGGTCCGGACGATGCTGCGCGCACCACCGCGCATCGCGGAGATCGCCGCATGCGGTTCGACAGAGTTGAGCACCACCACGATCCGCGCTCGCTGTGAGACGGCTCGGAAGGGTTCGAGGTACAGGGCATCGCCGGCCTCGCTGATCGCGCCCTCTTCGGTCACCACGACTGCGCTTGGCTGCACGGCGAAGGCCGCGACACCGGCTTCCAGGTGTCGCACCGACGCGACGACATCGATGTCGGGCGAGGTCGCCAACGATCGAGCCCAGCCGGTCCGGACGCAGTCGTCGCGGTGGATGAGGATCACACACACGGTCATGGCAGGGCTCGCATGGAGATGATGGTCCCGAGTGATGCCGTCTGCGCACGTTGCCCCGAACGGCCATCCACTCGTCACTGTGGGTGAAGTACGAACAGCGTTCCGTCGAACCCGACGTCGACGGTTCGGCCATTCGGCCGATGTTGTCCACAGTGCATTCGCATCCTCAAAGGAGATGCGTCCTGCTCTACCGGCGAGAAGCTCGGAAGGCGAACATGCTTTCACCGACCGACATGGGCGGTCATCGACGGGAGTGAAGATGCAATCAGAGCTGGCAGAACGAGTGGTGCTCGAACCGAGCACGTCCGATCAGTTCAAGGACGCCAACGCCGAGCTGTTCGAGCGTCGGCGGTTCGTGCAACGGCAGATCGCCGAGATCGAGGCATCCGCCGAAGAGGGTGACCGGGTCGCCGAACTGCGTCTTCGTCGCCTCCGCCGCCAGCTCAACGACGTGACCACGGAGGTCGTGACGTTCAACGCCGGCCTCGTCCGCTCGTACTGCCGTCGCTTCACCTCGAACTCCAGCCGCGATGACTCCGCCGACTTCGAAGCCGCCGGCATGCTCGGTCTGATGCGTGCGATCGACAGCTTCGACCCCGGTCAGGGCAAGTTCGGTCCGTGGGCGTTCAAGCCGATCCAGCGTGAGGTCCTCCGCGCCGTTCGCGGCGCTGACCATCAGAACGTGAGCATCGGCGACTTCGAGCGCCGCCCGGAGATCCTGCGCGCATATCGGGCTCTGCAGGGTGACAACGCAGAGCACAAGCCGACCTACCAAGAGGTCGCGGCCGCCGTCGGCGCCACCGCCGACCAGGTCCGCCGGGTCATCGCGCCGCCACGGTTCGAGTCGGTCCATCGTCCGGTGGGCGATGCCGAGGACGTCACGTTGGGCGACACGATCGAGAGCTCCACCCCCGGTCCGGAGTCGACGGTCATGGCCAGCATGACGTTGTCCGCACTCAAGTCGTTCGGTTTCGCCGCACTCGACCCACGCGACCTGTTCGTCCTCGTCCGCAGGTTCGGGCTCGACGGCGAGCCCGAGGACAAGCTCGCCGACATCGGCGAAACGCTCGGCCTGTCCCGCGAGGCCGTGCGCCAGATCGAGGCGAAA
>JAOBWQ010000670.1 GCA_025463425.1 Ilumatobacteraceae bacterium
TGGTCCAGTTGTGGCTCTTCTCGGAGATCCCGATGACCACCATCGCGACGATGGTGAAGAACGCACCGCCGATGAAGCCCTCGACCGATTTGTTCGGGCTGATCCAACCGCGCAGGGGCGTCCGGCCTGCGGCCGAACCCACGACGAGCGCACCGATGTCGTTGACCACCACACCGACGGCAAGGATGAGGATGGTGTCCGTGCCGGCGTGCGGCGGGAAGAGGTGCGCAGTCTCTCGGCCGAGGAGCAGACCGCCGAACGCCCCCGCAAGCCCGATCCAGGTGACCCCGAGGGTGGTGATCGCCATGTTCGGCATCGGACTGGAGTTGAGGTTCGGAGCGCCGATGAAGCTGATGCTGCCGGCGATGAACGCGAACATGATCACCAGCGGGACGGCAGCGTCGCCGTAGAAGTACGCAGCCATCGGCGCGGCGATGCAACCGACGATTCCGACGACGTTGGCCGGCTGGTAGCCCTTCTCGGTGACCTTCTCGAAGAACTCGACCGCCGCCAGGGCGATGACGATGACGACGATCGCGAGCACCGCTTGGGGCCGCCACTTGATCGCGCCGATGAACACGATCGCCAGCACCGCGCCGACGGCGATCGCGGTCGGCATGTCGCGACCGCCGACACCACCGGTGGACACGGGCGCAGGGGTCGTGCGGACGCCGCCGGTGTTGCGTGCCCGAGCCGCAGCACGGGCCTGCTCTTCGCGCGTGCGCGAGCGGCCCTTGGGCATCGGCCGGCCGGCGCCGTCGTCGGTGGGATCGGTGCCGATCGTGATCCGGCCTGGCTCGCGCCGCGCCGCGACCGGGATGCCCCCGCTGGGGTCGGCTTCGTCGAAGTAGACCTCGTTCGAGCCGCTGACCGGCATCTGCCCGGAGCGCACCGGACCGGAGACGTTCTCGTAGCCGGCAGACGGGTCGGCCTCATCATCGCTCCACACGGGTGCGCTGGACGAGAACGACGACCACACGTCGAGATCGTCGGTGGAGTCACCGAGGACCTTGGGCATGTCACCCGTCGGTGGTTCGGTCCAGTGCGGCAACGGACCGGTGTTGTCGTCGAACGACAACGTCGGCTTGGTCGGGTTCTCGACTGGTTCGCTCGGGTCGCCGAACAGGGGCGGTCCGAAATCGTCGTCGTCGTCGTGTTTGCTGCCGCGCCACACGTCGTCACTCATCGTCCGGACTCCTTCGCCCATTCTCGCGCCATGTTCGGGAACCTCTCCACCGGACTCATACCTCGAGCAGCTCCGCTTCCTTGCGGGCGAACGCCTTGTCGATCATCTCGACGTGATCGTGGGTGATCTTGTCCATGTCCTTCTCGGCGCGCTCCAGCTCATCGGCAGAGATCGCGCTGGCCTTCTCCGCAGCCTCGAGGTGCTTGCGCGCGTCGCGTCGCAGGTTGCGCACGGCGATCCGGCCGTCCTCGGCCAGGGTCTTGACGATCTTCACGTACTCCTTGCGGCGCTGCTCGGTGAGCGCCGGGATGCTCAGCCGGATGATCACACCGTCGTTCGACGGCGACATACCGAGGTCGCTCTCGCGAATGGCCTTCTCGATCGGCCCGAGCGTGGCCCGGTCGTGCGGCTTGATGATCAGCTGCCGCGGCTCGGGCACCTGCACGGCGGCCAGCTGCTGCAGCGGAACCATCGAGCCGTAGTACTCGACGACGATCCGGTCGACCAGTGATGGCGTCGCCCGTCCGGTGCGCACCGTGGTGAACTGCGACTGCACGTGCTGGACCGCTTTGTCCATCTTGTCCATCGCCTCGAGAAGCGTCTCTTCGATCACGGCGACCAGCGTACAGAGGTGCGGGTATGCCGAACGTGCATCGCCCGCTGCATCCGCAGCGCTGACACGTCCCGAGCTCTGCTCAGCGGGCGTCGTCGCTGATGATCGTGCCGACCTGCTGCCCCTCGAGTATCGCCCGCAGCGCCCCGTGAGCGGACATGTCGAACACGACGATCGGCAGCTGGTTGTCGCGACAGAACGCGATGGCCGTGGAGTCCATGACCTTGAGGTCCTTGGTCATCACGTCCATGTAGTTGATCCGCTCGTACTTGGTGGCCGTTGGATCGAGCCGAGGGTCGGCCGAGTACACACCGTCGACGCCGCTGTGGGTGCCCTTGAGCAGTGCGTCGGCATCGAGCTCGGCGGCACGCAGCGCGGCAGCCGTGTCGGTGGTGAAGAACGGGTTGCCGGTGCCGGCGGCGAAGATGACGACACGGCCCTTCTCGAGGTGCCGCATGGCCCGGCGACGGATGTAGGGCTCGGCGATGCGCGGCATCTCGATCGCCGACTGCACGCGCGTGGGTTGCCCGGCGCGCTCCAGCGCGTCCTGCAGGGCGAGGGCGTTCATCACCGTGCCGAGCATGCCGATGTGGTCGGATTGGGTGGCGTCCATGCCGGTCATCGCGCCGGTGCGGCCGCGCCAGAAGTTGCCGCCGCCGACGACGACGCAGACGTCGACGCCCAGGTTCTCACGGACGTCGAGGATCTCCATCGCCGTGTGCGCCAAGGTGGCGCCGTCGAGGCCAGACCCGGAAGGGCCGGCCAAGGCCTCGCCCGATGGTTTGAAGACGATTCGCTTCCATCGGGGCGAGGTCACGCCGATCAGCCGATCTCGACCTGGGCGAAGCGGACGATCTTGGCGGAGCCGATCAACTGCGTGATCGACACCTTGTCGTCCTTGGCGTACGGCTGGTCGAGCAGCGCGACGTCCTTGTAGAAGCCTTCGATGCGGCCGGCGATGATCTTCGGCAGCGCGGCTTCGGGCTTGCCCTCGTTGCGCGAGATGGTCTCGAGCGTTGCCTTCTCGGCAGCCACGACATCCTCGGGGATGTCGTCGCGGCTGAGGTACTTCGGCCGGGCGAAGCCGATGTGCACGGCGACATCGTGGGCGAGCTCGTGGGTGGCCCCGGACATCTCGATGAGCACGGCGTTCACGCCGCGGCCACCCTGGATGTGCACGTACGAGTCGAGGACGTTGCCATCGGCAGCCTCGAACCGGACGACGTCGCCGATGCTGATGTTCTCCTTGAGCACGATCTTCAGATCGTCGATGGTGGCCGTGTGCTCGGACGCCGCATCGACGCCCTTGGCGACGACGAGTTCGACCAAGGCGTTGGCCTCGGCCTTGAACTGATCGCTGCTGGCCACGAAGTCGGTCTCGCTCTTCAGCTTGACGACCCCACCGACATTGCCGTCGATGAGCAGTGCGACGACGCCCTGAGCGCTCTCGCGGTCGTCGCGCTTGGCGGCGGCAGAGAGGCCCTTCTCACGGAGCCACTGCTTGGCGGCCTCGACATCGCCGCCCGTCTCCTCGAGCGCCTTCTTGCAATCCATCATGCCGGCGCCTGTCGACTGACGCAG
>JAOBWQ010000010.1 GCA_025463425.1 Ilumatobacteraceae bacterium
GCGCTGACCGGGCTGACGATGGGCATCGGCAACGGCGCGGACTGGTGGCAGGTGCGCGTGCTGACCGGCGCCCTGACAGTCGTGGCCATCCTGATCGCCGGAACGTTGCTCGGGATCATCGTCAACCGCAGCTGGTTCGGTGCACCCATGCTGGTCGTGTTCAGCGTGGTGCTCGGAGCGTTGCTGATCGCCCATCCCAACCTGGACGGGGGCTTCGGGGACCGAACGGTGCAACTCGGCACCGTCGCCGACGCCGCACACGTCGAGCGACTCGGCGCCGGCCGGCTCACCATCGACCTCACGCAGCTCCCCAGTGGCGAGCAGCCGGTCAGCATCGATGCCGCGGTCGGCTTCGGTCAGCTCCGGATCATCGTTCCGGCCGGCGACGAGTTGCAGCTGACCAGCCACATCGGCGCCGGGCAGGTCCGCCTCGACGGCGTGCAGATCATCGAGGGCGTCCGCCACGACGACGAACGGACGCTCCCTCCACGGGCCGGCGCGACAACCGGGAAGGGACGCACCGTCACGCTGGATCTCGAAATCGGCGGCGGCGAGATCACCATCGACCGAGCCGGCTGATCAGCCGGCGCGCTCGAGGCGCACCGCGGGCGGGCGGTTCATCCACTCGATCAGCCGCCGACGCCACTCGACCGAGCACTTGTCGGCCTGCACGCTGACGAGCGTCGTCTGGTCGAGTGGCAGCACGCCGTCGAGCATCTCCAACATCCGCTTGTCCTCCGCGCCGATCGCGAGGTCGAAGCGGATGACCTCTTCAGCGGAGACGGAGAAGTCGTCGTTGCGCCAGATGACGAACGTGAAGTACGACGTGACGTCGTCGATCGGCGTCGACAGCAAGAGGATGATGTGCGACAGGCCGGTGCCGTAGTGGATGTCGCTGCGAACGTTGAACGGCAGGTTGAAGCCGGTGGCCATCGCCCGCTCGACCACGCCACTGGTCTGTCCACTGGCGAGCGTGCCGAGGTCGCTGTTGTTGGCCAGCACCTCGTACTCGTAGCCGAACCAATCGTCGTCGAGCGCGACGAGCTCGATCTTCGGCACGTGAGTGTCTTGGGCCCGACCGAACGTGCCGACATGCACGTAGGGGAAGTGAGTGATGTCGAGGAAGTTGTCGACCATGCGTGTCGCCGAGGTCTGCCAGATGTCGACCTCGGTGTTGATCCGGCGGAACGTCGAGTCGTGCTCCTGGATGATGTTCGGGATCGGCGCGGCCGGCTCGTCGGCCAGGCACACCCACACCAGGCCGTACTGCTCCGCGGTGTGAAATGTCTTCAGGTGTGCTCGCGGCGGAGCCGGAACCCCCTCGCTGGCCGACGGCACGTCGACGCAACGGCCGTCGTCGGCGAACGTCCAGCCGTGGTACGGACAGACCAGGCAGCCGGCCTCGACCGTGCCCTTCGACAACGGTGCCTCGCGGTGCGGACACCGATCGGGCGCCGCGACGACGGAGCCATCCGCACTGCGGTAGAGCACGACGTTGCGGCTGAGGAGCGTGATCTGGCGAGGCGCTGCGCCGACCTCGATGCTGCGCGCCACCGCGTACCACGACGACGCGAAAGCGGTGTTTCCACACAGGATGTCATTCACCTGTGGCAGCCTAACGAGAATGGTCTGACCAAATGGTCAGACCAACGAGACGAGGGTGAGTGACGGACATCGAGGGCGCAGAGATCGACAGCAGCCGGGCGACGATCGTGCGCGGCACCATCGTCACGATGGATCCCGAACTCCGCGTCATCAGTGATGGCGCGGTGGTCGTGATCGGGCAGACGATCGCCGCAGTCGGCTCGTTCGCCGATCTCTCCGCTGTGCACCGGGGTGCCACGGTGACCGGTTCCGCGGACGATGTGGTGACGCCCGGCTACGTCAACGCGCATCAGCACGTGACCGGGGACCGGTTGATCCACTCGTGCATCCCCGACGCGATCGATTCCCAGGAGGCCATCTTCGGATGGGCGGTGCCGATCCACAGCGCGCACACCGGCGACGACGACGAGCTGTCCGCTTCTCTCGCCGCTGTCGAGGCGCTGACCAACGGCGTGACGTGCACGTTGGAAGCCGGCACCGTCGCCCACCCCGAGCGCGTCGCCGACGCGCTGCAGCGGGCCGGCATGCGGGCGATGCTCGGCCAGTGGGGATGGGATGTCGACGATGCGCCGTTCGCTGCGCCTGCGGACGAGGTGCTCGATCGCCAACGGCGGATGCTCGATCTCCTGCCTCCGGGCAATGGGCTCGTCGAGGCGTGGGTCACGCTCGTCGGCCACGATCTGATGAGCGACGATCTGGTCTCCCGCGCCTCCGCGCTCGCCCGGGAACGGGCTGTGGGCATCACGTTCCACATGTCCCCCCACGGTGGTGACGCCGTCAGCTACCTCGCCCGCACCGGGCGGCGCCCACTGCTGCACCTCGACGACCTCGGCGCGCTCGGACGCCACGTGGTGATCGCCCACGGTGTGCACCTCGACGACGCCGAGGTCGAGGTCGTGCTGCGCACCGAGACGGCGATCGCGGCGTGCCCCTGGGCGTACCTCCGCCTCGCCCAGGGTGTCACGGTCGCCGGACGGCACGGCGAGCTGTTCCGTCGCGGTGGTCGGCTCGCGTTGGGCTGCGACGCCGAGAATGCAGGCGACGCCGTCGACATCCTGCGCGCGGCCGCGCTGTTCGTCGGGCTCGAACGCGACCGGACGATGGACGCGTTCAGCATCACCGGCCACCATGGGCTGGAGCTGGCCACGATCCGCGGCGCCGAAGCGGTCGGCAAGGCGACCTCGATCGGTTCGCTCGAGGTCGGCAAGCAGGCCGACATCGTCGTCCACGACACCACCGGCCCGCAGTGGCTGCCGCGCAGCACCGATCCCGTGCTCCAACTGATCTGGGCCTCCGACGGTCGCAGCGTCCGCGAGGTCCTCGTCGCCGGACGGCGTGTCGTCGCCGACGGTCGATGCACGACCATCGACGTCGACAGCCTGCGCGCCGAAGCCACGGCCCGCCGCGACTTCCTCCTCCGCACGCGCAAGTGACGGGCCGCCAGCCCTTCGGCCGGCGCTGGCCCGGGCCTTGGGCCGGAACCCATCAATGACGGCCGTTGGCCGGAACCCGCAATGAACGGGGGCGATGTGACCCGGCGTATCGGCTGCGGCGGCCAGCGTCAGCTGCGGCCGCCCTTGACCGCTCGCCGCCGTGAGCCGAATGTCGCCTGTCCGGCGACATCCCGCTCACGCGCCGGCGGATTGGTCGCACCGGAGGGTTTGTGACGCACCCGTGTGCACGGGAAACCCTCCGCTGCCGAAGTCGGTCATCGACTGGAGGGTCTGCGGCGCGATCGGGCGCGCTCGAAACCCTCCGGCAGACGTGAGGGCGCGCCAGCGAGCGTGCGGCTGGCGGCCGCAGCCGTGTCCATCCGCAGCACCGCCCCCGTTTCAGTGCGGGGTTCTGCTGCGAAGCAGCTTCAGTGCGGGTCGAGTGCGGCTCAGCGCGCCAGATTTTGGTCTGACCATCAGTCCATCTTTGCTAGGCTGAGGACATGTCCAAGCCGAACACGCTGATCTTCGTCGACTTCCCTTCGCCGGATCCGGCCGCATCCGCGGCGTTCTACGCCGAGGTGTTCGGCTGGGTCGTCGAGCCGCGTCCGGCGGACGTCTTCTACCGCATCGTGCCGGGCGGGCACTTCCCGCTCGACGACGGGTCGCCGTCGCCGATCGGCAACCTGCACATGGGCATCTACGACGCCGCGAACGCCCGCCCGCACCCGGATTCCGCTGGGGTCGAGCCGCGTGAGGTGAGCGCGGGTGGACGGACGGCGCGCACGTGGGTGCTCGTCGGCGACGACACCCAGGACCGGATCCTCGACACGGCCGAGCGACTCGGGGGTACCGTTCTGTGGCGGAACCACTACTGGGCCGAGTTCGACGGCAACAACGGTGCGTTCACCGACCCGTGGGGCAACACGTTCATCCTCTGGTCCAAGCCAGGCCCGAACCCCACCGAGCAGGAAGGCTTCACCCATGAATGATCAGCTCCCCGGTGCGGTCGACACACCCGCTGCCGCGTACGAGGCCGGTCCGACCTCGATGCGGTGGACGCACATCGCGCTGCCGTGCACCGACATCGACAAGACCATCGCGTGGTACGAGCGGTTCACGCCGCTGCAGTTGCTGGACCGACGCGAGGACGCCGACGGTCAGGGCGCATGGCTCGGCCACCCCGATCAGGGCGACAAGCCGTTCATCCTCGTCCTCGTCAGCTTCACCCGCGATCAGGACAAGGGCCCGCAGCCGGTGATGGCGCCGTTCGCGCACATCGGGCTCGAAGTCACCAGCCGCGCCGAGGTCGAAGACATCGCCCGTCGTGGCGAGGCCGAGGGCAGCCTGGCCTGGCCGCCGACGGACATGCCCGCGCCGATCGGCTACATCTGCGCGCTGAAGGATCCCGACGGCAACATGATCGAGTTCTCGCACAACCAGGGCGTGTACGCGAAGGCCCAAGAGGTCTGGGGTTGACGCCTGGTGATGTGTGCCGGTCCTACCTCGCGGCGTTCGCGACGGGAGACCCGGACGCCGTGACTGCACTGGTCACCGACGGCTTCGTCAACGAGCACACTGCTGCGCTCGGCTCCGGGTGCACCGGCAAGGACGAGTATGCACGGCGCGTCCCGGGGTTCTTGGCCTCGATGCCCGGCTTGCGCTACGACGTCGAAGACATCAGCGCCGTCGGCGGCAACGTCTACGCGGCGTACACCCTGCACACCCACGTCAACGACCGCGACGTCGCGGTGCGTGGCGTGATGCACTTCCGCGTCGAGGGCGACCTGATCGCCCAGCGCACCGACTACTGGGACAGCTTGGTCTTCCAGCGCCAAGCCGGACTCGCCTGAGGAGATCTTCGATGGACACCCGCACACTCGGCCACAGCGGCGTCGAGGTCACCACGCTCGCACTCGGCACGATGATGTTCGGCGCGTGGGGCAACACCGACGTCGACGAATGCCATCGCATGGTGCATCGAGCGATCGACGCCGGCATCACCCTGATCGACTGCGCCGACATGTACGACAACGGCGTGTCGGAGACGATCCTCGGCGAGGCGCTGAAGGGTCGGCGCGACTCGGTCGTGCTGGCCACCAAGTGTGGCAACCCGATGGGTGGCGACATGACCAAGAGCGGTCTGTCCGCGGCGTGGGTCAAGCAGGCCTGCGACGACAGCCTGCGCCGGCTCGGGGTCGACCACATCGACCTCTATCAGATGCACCGTCCCGACAAGGACACCGACCCGGACGAGACCCTCGGCGCGTTCCAGGAGCTGATCACCGCCGGCAAGATCGGCGCCTACGGCACCTCCACCTTCAGCCCGGCGCAGATCGATGCGATGCACGACGCCGCGGCGAAGCTGGGCATGCAACTGCCGACCAGCGAGCAGCCGCCGTACTCGGCACTGGCCCGTGGCATCGAGGCCGAAGTGCTGCCGGCCTGCAGGCGCAACGAGCTCGGGGTGATCGTGTGGGCTCCGCTCAACGGCGGTTGGCTGACCGGCAAGTACCAGGGCACGTCCCACGACTCGAACTCACGGGCGATCCGCCAGGGCGAGCACTTCGACCTCCAGGCGGCCAAGGAGTGGCAGGCCAAGCACACCGCCGTGGATGCGCTCACCAAGATCGCCGCCGACGCCGGCCTGACCCTGACCCAGTTGGCGATCGG
>JAOBWQ010000040.1 GCA_025463425.1 Ilumatobacteraceae bacterium
CGTGGACCCGAGGCTCTGGCCTCGATCAACCAGCTGTCGCAGAAGTACGCCGGCACCGAGTACGCAGGTGAGATCCAGAGCGAGCGGGTCATCCTGCAGATCACTCCGGACCGCCAGCGGTCACAGGGCATCTGACCTGGAGGGTCAGCTGACCTTGACGTGGAGCAGTTGGCCGATGCCGTAGGTGACCGCGCACGCGACGAGCAGGATGCCGATCTGGCGAGCCATCGTCAGCGGTCGGCTCCGGGCGCCCAGCCGGCCGATCGCCCAGCCGATGCCGGCGGCCGCAACCACGCCGATGCCGATCGACGCCAGCTTCGCGCCGCTGCCCGAGCCGATCATCCACGGGATCACCGGCAGCACGGCGCCGGCGAGGAAGCACAGCAACGAGAGCACTGCGGCCTGGACGGGCGACGGGAGATCGTCAGGATCGAGGCCGAACTCCTCGCGCGCGTGCACCGCCAGCGCGGAGTCGGTGGAGCGCATGACCTCGGATGCGGCCAATCGAGCGGTCGTCGGCTCCATGCCGTGGTCCTCGTACATCGAGGCCAGCTCGGCCTGCTCGGCGCGGCTGTTGATCTCCAGCTCGCGGCGCTCGATCGCGACCTCCCGGGTCACCATCTCGTTCTGAGCTGAGATGCTGATCCACTCTCCCGCCGCCATGCTGACCGCGCCGGCGATCGCCCCGGCAAGGCCGGCGAGGCGGACGAGGCTGGCGTCCACACCGCTGCCGGAGAACCCGATCACCAGCGACACGTTGGAGATCAGCCCGTCGCTCACGCCGAACACCGCAGCGCGGGCCAAGCCTCCGGACACGGAGCGGTGCCCGGGATGGGCCTCTGTCTGGCGGCGGAAGGTTCCTCGGGGCACGCCTCGACGCTACTCCCGTTGCCCGAATCTCAGGACGGCTACTCTGTGCCACGGACCACCGCGATCGGTACGGGTCCGGACGTCCCGCCAGCGTTGCCGGGACAGAAAGAGAACGTGATGGCTCACCGCGAGATCCTGACCACCGCGCTCGCCGACATCGTCGAGCGCGCGTCCGTCCTCGCTCGACCGGACGAACGCGAGCTCGTTCGGTCATTCGTGCCGCTGTTCCTGGGTGAGATCAGCGACGACGAGCTCGTCGCGCAGGCTCAGCACCTGGCCGAGCACTCGCTCTCGCAGTTCCGCTTCGGCACGACCCGGCAACCGGGACAGGTCCTGGCGTCGATCGTGCAGGAGCCGGGTGGGTTCGAGTCCGCGCTGATGGTGCTCACCGAGGACGCGCCGTTCCTGGTCGACTCGATCCGTCTCGTGCTCGAACGCAACGACATCCCGGTCTCGTTCATGGTGCACCCGATGATCGACGTCGCTCGTGACGTGCATGGCGTGCTCGTGGCCGTCGGTGCCGACGCCGGCGCGGATGCCGCGTGGCGGGGACGCGAGGCCTGGACGCGGCTGCAGATCGGGCGGTGCAACCGGGCCGACGTGGCGGTGTTGGAGTCGGCGGTGGGCACGGCCGTGGCCGACGTGCATCGCGTCGTCGACGACTTCGACGCTGTTCGCGATCGCGCGGTTGCGGTGGCCGAGTCGTTGGCCGAGGCGCCCGCGGAGGGGCACACGGCGACGGAGGCCGATCAGGTGTCGAAGCTGCTGATCTGGCTGACCCGCCAGCACTTCGTCTTCCTGGGCGCGGCCTCGTACACCGTCGACGATGGCGAGTGGCATGTGGTCCCCGGTACGCAGCTCGGCATGCTGCGCACCGACGCGCCGGTCGATCCGGCCTTCGCCGGGGGCACCGAACTGATCTTGATCGTCCGCGCCGACCACGAGGTCGATGTGCACCGTCACGCCCGGCCGGCCTGCATCGCCGTTCGGCGCTTCGATCCCGACGGAGCCGTCGTCGGCGAGGAACGGTTCATCGGGTTGTTCTCGGCCGCGGCGTACCGTGCGTCGGTCTCGACGATCCCGCTGATCCGCGAGCGTGTCGCCTGGGTGGCGGCACGGAGCAAGGTCGACCCGGGCAGCCACTCCGGCCGTGCGTTGCGCACCGTGCTCGAGACCTTCCCGCGTGACGAGCTGTTCGAGATCCGTCGTGACGAGCTGGCCGAGGTCGCTTCGCTGATCGCCGGCCTCCAGGAGCGCACCGTCGTGCGCGTGCTGGAGCTGCGCTCGCCCGCCAGCGGCTGGCAGACGTTGGCGGTGTACCTCCCGCGCAACCGCGTCGCCGCTGACACGCCCCAACGGGTCGCCGACCTCGTGGCCGCGTCCATGCGCGCCAGTCGGATGGAGTTCGACACGTTCGTCAGCACCGGCCCGCTCGCGCGCGTGACGATCGAGGTGCGGCGCAGCCGGCCGGTCTCGGCCGACGAGCTGGCATCGCTGACCACCGTCATCGACGAGCTGACCCAGCGGTGGGACGATCGCGCTCGGGTCGCGCTCGCCGCTGCGCTGGATCCCGCCGAAGCCACGCGGCTCGCCGATCGGTACCTCGCCCAGCTCCCCGCCGAGTACCGCTCGCTCACGCCGCCGGCGGTGACGGTTGTCGACCTGCCGATCATCGATCGGTTGCTGGCCGGCAACGACGTGACGGCCACCGCCTTCGTCGCGCCTGCGGGCGCTGAAGGCGGCAGGGCCAGCGCAGCGGACGCGGTGCACCGCTTCCGCATCTATCGGCGCAACCAACCGCTGACGTTGGCCGAGCTGCTGCCGTTGCTCGACCAGCTCGGCATGCAGGCCATCGACGAGCGGCCGTTCGTGCTCGACCTCGGCCGCCGCGACACCGTCTCGCTGTACGACATCGGCGTGCGGTTCGCCGTCGAGGACGACGTGCCCGAGGCGTCGCTGCGCGAAGTCGAAGCGACGTTCCGTCAGCTGCTGGCCGGCACGGTCGAAGGCGATGGGTTCAACCGGTTGGTGTTGGCCGCAGGCTTGAACGCTCGCGACGTCGAGGTCATCCGTGCGTACGCGAAGTACATCCGCCAGACCTCGTTCCCGTTCAGCCAGCAGTACATCGAGTCCACCGTTGCCAAGCACCCCGACGTCATGCAGTTGTTGGCCCAGCTCTTCAATGCCCGCTTCGACGTCGCGTCGCCGCCGGAACGACGGGCCGAACGGTGCGAGCTGCTGCTCGCGGATCTGCACACGGCGCTGGAAGCCATCCCGTCGCTCGACGAGGATCGGATCTGCCGAACGATCGGCGACGTGATCATGGCAACCGTGCGCACGAACGCGTTCCGCCCCGGAGTCGACGGCGCCAAGCGCGATGTGCTGGCGTTCAAGCTCGATCCGCAGCTGGTTCCCGACCTGCCGTTGCCGAAGCCGATGTTCGAGATCTGGGTGTGCTCACCACGTGTCGAGGGCGTGCACCTCCGCGGCGGACGGATCGCTCGTGGCGGCATCCGCTGGAGCGATCGTCGCGAGGACTTCCGCACCGAGGTGCTCGGGCTGATGAAGGCCCAGATGGTCAAGAACGCGGTGATCGTGCCCGTCGGATCCAAGGGCGGCTTCGTGGTGAAGCGCCCGCCCACGATCGGCCCACGGGGATCGGTGATCGACACCGGCGACGCGATGCGCCAGGAGGTCGTCGCTTGCTACCGCGACTTCATCGCAGGTCTGCTCGACGTCACCGACAACCTCGTCGACGACCCCGGCGCGGGTCGGGTCGTGGTGGCGCCGCCGTCGACGGTGCGTTACGACGACGACGATCCGTATCTGGTCGTCGCGGCGGACAAGGGCACCGCCACGTTCAGCGACATCGCCAACGGCATCGCGGCGGACTACGGCTTCTGGCTCGGTGATGCGTTCGCGTCCGGTGGCAGCGTCGGCTACGACCACAAGGTG
The DNA here is from genome assembly GCA_025463425.1 of Ilumatobacteraceae bacterium. Lineage (GTDB taxonomy): Bacteria > Actinomycetota > Acidimicrobiia > Acidimicrobiales > Ilumatobacteraceae > WLMZ01. Next base: position 3,826 of record JAOBWQ010000040.1, read on the forward strand.
ATGGGCATCACCGCGAGGGGCGCGTGGGAGAGCGTGCGCCGCCACGCCCAGGTCCTCGGGCGAAACGCGGACCGCGATCCGCTGACCGTGGTGGGCATCGGCGACATGTCCGGCGACGTCTTCGGCAACGGCCTGCTCCGATCCGAGCACGTCAAGCTCGTCGCTGCGTTCGACCACCGGCACATCTTCCTCGACCCGGATCCGGATCCCGCTCGCTCGTTCGCAGAGCGGCTCCGCCTGTTCGCGCTGCCGCGCAGCAGCTGGCGCGACTACGACCCGGCGCTGATCAGCGACGGCGGCGGCGTGTACCCGCGCACGGTGAAGTCGATCACGATCTCGACGGCCATGCGGCAGCGGCTCGGCCTCGACGTCAGCGAGCTCGCTCCCAACGAGTTGATCTCGGCGATCCTGCGCGCTCCGGTCGATCTGCTGTGGAACGGCGGCATCGGCACGTACGTCAAGGCGACGACGGAGAACAACGCCGACGTCGGCGACCGCACCAACGACGCCGTGCGCGTGAACGGCAGCGAATTGCGCTGCCGGATCGTCGGCGAGGGCGGCAACCTCGGTCTGACCCAGCGCGGCCGCGTCGAATACGCGCTGGCCGGCGGGCTGATCAACACCGATGCGATCGACAACTCGGCCGGCGTCGATTGCAGTGACCACGAGGTCAACATCAAGATCCTCCTCAACGGGTGTGTGCAGCGCGGCGAGATGACAGTGGAGGAGCGGAACTCCTTCCTGGCCTCGATGACCGACGAGGTCGGCGAGTTGGTGCTCGACGACAACCGGGCCCAGACGATGGCCCTGACGATCGCCCGCAAGCAGGCGTTCTCGATGGTCAACGTGCACGGGCGCTACCTGCACGCGCTGGAGGCGGAGGGCTGGCTGAACCGCGGCCTCGAGTTCTTGCCCACGGACCGTCAGCTCGCCGAGCGGCAGTCCAGCGGCCAGGGCCTGACGACGCCCGAGTTCTCGGTGCTGCTGGCCTACACCAAGAACGCCAACGCGGTGGAGGTGCTGGCCAGTGATCTCCCCGACGACGCCTACCTGCACGCCGACCTCGTCCGCTACTTCCCGACACCGATGCAGACCCGGTTCCCCGACCAGATCAGCGCCCACCAGCTGCGCCGGGAGATCATCACCACCCAGCTCGTCAACCAGATGGTCCACTTGTCCGGCATCTCCTTCGACCACCGGATCACCGAGCAGAGCGGGGCCAGCGTCACCGACATCGCCCGGGCGTGGATCACCGCGCGCGACATCGTCGGCCTGCCGCAGCTGTGGGAGGAGATCGA
>JAOBWQ010000007.1 GCA_025463425.1 Ilumatobacteraceae bacterium
AGACCGGGAACATGCACGACGGCATGATCTGCGGACCGCGGCCCGTGTCGACCTCGACGAGGCACATCCGGCACATGCCGACCGAGCTCATCCGCTCGTGGTAGCAGAAGCGAGGGATGTAGTCGCCAGCGTTCTCGGCGGCCTTGATGATCAGGTCGCCCTTCTGCGCGGTGACGGCACGCCCGTTGATCGTGATGCTGACCGCGTTCGGGTCCACGGGCGCCGGCTCCGGCACGTCGTCGAGCGTGGGCGTCTCGGTGGTGGTCACGCGTGGGCTCCGGCTGACTGGGTGTTGGCTGCTGCGACCTCGACCGGTGCGGACGAGACGGAGATGAACGTGCGCTTGACCAACTTGGCTTCGAACTCGTCGCGGAACAGCGTCAGCGCCGAGTGCACCGGGGTGTACGCCGACGGCCCGACGAAGCAGATCGTGGTCATCTTGTAGGGGAACGGCACGGCCGTGAGACCGAGGCGCTCGCTCGACGCGTGCGGGAAGTTGCCCGGGCAGATCGTCTCGCCGACCTGGATCAACTGATCGAGGTCGCGGCTCGTTCCATGCCCTGCGACCACTCGTTCGAGGATGCGCATCAGCCAGGTGCCGCCTTCGCGGCACGGCGCGCACTTGCCGCACGACTCGTGTGCGTAGAACGCGGTCAGCGTGAGCGCTGCAGCGGGGATGTCGGTGGTCTCGTCCATCACCATCACCGCACCGGAGCCGACCATCGATCCTGCGGCGCCGACCTGACGGCCTTCGAGGGGGAGGTCGAGCTGGTCGGCCAGGAACCACGGAGCCGAGCCACCGCCCGGCACGAACGCCTTGAGCTCGTGACCGTCGCGGATGCCCTGGCAGAACTCCTCGCCGTAGATCAGGTCGCGGAAGGTCGTGCTTCCGTTGACGACCTCGAACACGCCGGGCCGCTTGACGTGCCCGGAGACCGCCATCATGCGCGTCCCGGGCGAGGTCTCGGTGCCGATCTTGACGTACTCGGCGGCGCCGTTGACGAGCAGCCACGGCAGGTTGGCGAGGGTCTCGACGTTGTTGACGACGGTCGGCTGCCCGTAGAGCCCGATCGCAGCCGGGAAGAACGGGGGCTTGAGGCGCGGCATGCCGCGGTTGCCCTCGAGGCTCTCGATCAGCGCCGTCTCCTCGCCGACCACGTAGGCGCCGGCGCCCCAGTGGAGGACGATGTCGAGCGAGAACTGCGAGCCGAGGATGTTCTTGCCGATGTACCCGGCTGCGTACGCGTCGTTCAGCGCCTGGGCGACGCGCTCCTGAGCGACGGCCATCTCGCCACGGATGTAGAGGAAGCATTGCGAGAGGCCGGCCGCGTAGCAGGCGATGAGGCAGCCCTCGATCAGCTGGTGCGGATCGCGCTCCATGAGCAGGCGATCCTTGTACGTGCCCGGCTCGCTCTCGTCGCCGTTGACGACGAGGTAGCGGGGGAACACGCCGGGTGGGGTGAGGCCCCACTTCGTGCCGGCCGGGAAGCCAGCACCGCCGCGGCCCAGGACCGTGGCGGCTTTGACTTCCTCGTGCACTGCGGGGGCGGGCTTGGCCAGCGCCGCCTTCAGCCCTTCGTATCCGCCGGTGGCGAGGTACCGATCGAGCGTGTACGAGTCCTCGTACTTGAAGCGCGAGGTGACGATCTCGGGACGGTCGCCGGCGTAGAAGCCCGGCGTGTAGGGGTAGTTCTCGGCCCGTGCGGTCACTTTGCGGCCTCCGCTGCTGGCATCCATGACGGCGGCGCCGTGACGCTCTCCGGTGGCACAGCGCCGACACCCTTGTCGGCCGGGATCCGCTGGCGGATCTTGGCGACGGTGCCGTGGGCCGGGATCTCGTCGGCCAACCGACCGGCACGGAGGTCTTCGATCAACTGGTCGAACGTCTCGTTGGTGACGCGGAACCGGTAGCGGTAGTTGACCTGCAGCGTGGGGGCCTCGGTGCAGGCGGCCTGACACTCGGCGTGCTCCAGCGTGAAGAGGCCGTCTGCGGTGGTGCTGCCCGCTTTGATGCCGAGCGTGTGCTCGGCGTGGTGCATCAGCTCCTCGCTGCCCAGCAGCGCGCACGACATCGTGCCGCAGATGTTGACGAGGTACTTGCCGACCGGCTCGAACTTGAACATCTCGTAGAACGTGGCGGTGCCGAGCACCTCGGCGGAGGTCGCTCCGACGAGCTCGCCGATGTGCGCCATGGCCTCGTTCGTCACGTAGCCGTCCTGCTGTTGGGCGAGGTGCAGCAGTGGAATCGTGGCCGACCGTGGTCGCGGGTAGCGCCCGATGATCTCGAGCGCGACGCGGACGTTGTCTTCGGAGAGTCTCATCTATCCACTTCGCCCAGGACTGGATCCACGGAGGAGATGATGGCAATCGCGTCGGCCACCAAGCAATTGCGCAGCATGTGCGGCAGGCATTGGAGGTTGACGAACGACGGGCCGCGCACGTGCATGCGGTACGGCTTCGCCGATCCGTCGCTGGCGATGTAGCAGCCGATCTCACCGCGAGGGCTCTCGATCGCGACGTAGACCTCGCCCTCGGGCACCTTGAAGCCCTCGGTGAAGATCTTGAAGTGGTGGATCAACGCTTCCATCGACTCGTCGATTCGAGCACGCGGCGGTGGCGTCACCTTCTTGTTCTGGATGCGATAGTCGCCCGACGGCATCTTGTCGAGGATCTGACGAACGATGCGCATCGACTCGCGGATCTCGTTGAGCCGGATTGCGAAGCGGTCGAAGCAGTCCCCGTACGTGCCGACGATGACGTCGAAGTCGACCTCTTCGTAGCGCAGGTACGGCATGTCCCGCCGGAGGTCCCACGGAGTGCCGGTGCTGCGCAGGATCGGGCCGGTGGCCCCGAGCGCCAGGGCCTCCTGGGCGGTGATCACGCCGACGCCCTGGAGACGGTCGCGCCAGATCGGCTGACCGGTCATGAGGATGTCGTACTCCTCGAGCCGCGGCGGGATCAGGTCGAGGAGGCGCAACACATCGTCGCGCCATCCGGCGGGGAGGTCGGCGGCCACGCCGCCGGGGCGGATGAAGTTGTGGTTCATCCGCAAGCCGGTGACCTTCTGGAAGAAGCGCAGCACCTCTTCGCGCTCGCGCCAGCCGTACAGCATCATGCTGACTGCGCCCAGGTCCATCCCGTTGGTGGCCATGAACAGCAGGTGGCTGCTCATCCGGTTCATCTCGCTGAGGAGCATGCGCATCCACACCGCGCGCTCGGGGATGTCGCCGTCGATGCCGAGCAGCTTCTCGGTCGCCATCGAGAACACGAGCTCGTTGTTCAACGGGCTGACGTAGTCCATCCGGGTGACGTTGGTGCCGCCCTGCATGAAGGTCAGCTCCTCACCGGTCTTCTCCATGCCGGTGTGGAGGTAGCCGATGATCGGCTTGCAGCGCAGCACGGTCTCGCCCTGGAGCTCGAGCATCAACCGGAGCACGCCGTGCGTGCTCGGGTGCTGCGGCCCCATGTTGATGATCATCGTCTGCTCTTCGGCGTCACCCGTCGTGCCAGGAACGACCGCTTCGGCATCGATTGCACCGAGCTTGGCGGCATCGGCCTCGCTGAGACGAAGGACCGCTCCGACCTCGCGCATCAGTTCCTTGGCGGTGAGCTCACTGCGCGGCCGCAGCTCCTGGCCGCCCTCGCTGGTCTGCTTGATCAGCGCCTCGCGCTCGGCCGCGTGCATCGCGCTGATCGCTGCATCGTGGCGGTGGCCCTCGCTGTCGGTGCGGGTGCTCTCGGGGTTGGTCACCGTGGTCATGATGGCACTCCCGGCACGACCGACGGGCGACCGGCGGTGGCGTAGTCGTTGCTGAACTGCACCGGGATCGCACCGACCGCGTAGTCCTTGCGCAGTGGGTGGCCGTCCCAGTCCTCCGGCATGAGGATGCGGGTCAGGTCGGGGTGGTCGGTGAAGGAGATGCCGAACATGTCGTAGGCCTCTCGCTCCATCGCCTCGGTGCCCGGATGCACGTCGAACAACGTCGGACACGTGGCATCGTCGGAGGGCACCTGGACCCGGACCCGCAGGCGACGCCGGTGCTCGATGTCGAGCAGGTTGACGACGACCTCGAACCGCTCGGCCACGACACCGTCGGGCAGCGTGCGTCTCGGATGGGTGAGGTAGTCGACCCCGCAGAGGTCCGACGCCTGGATGTAGCCGTCGTCGGCGAGGAGCTTGATCAGCGAGACGTACTTGTCGCGAGGTACGTGGACGACCGTCTGGCCCCGGCTGTCGGTGATCGGGTAGCCGTGCACCTCGGTTGCGGGGGCCTCGGTCGCAGGGACCTCGTCAGCGGGCGCGTCGGCGTCGCTCGGGGTGGGCGCGTTGCTCATCGCTCACCCGACCCGCGCCGGCGCGTTGCCGAGCAGCACCGGTGTCGGCTCGACGGCGGCGGGGATCTCGGTGATGTGCACGTTTGCTCCGGCGCCGGATGCGGCCCGACGCTTCATGATCTCGCCCGTCTCGATCAGTCCGTGCAGCGTCTCGATCGCGTGGATCAGCGTCTCCGGTGTGGGCGGGCAGCCCGGCGCATAGACATCGACGGGCACGATCTGGTCGACGCCCTGGACGATCGCGTAGTTGTTGAACATCCCTCCGCTGCTGGCGCAGACGCCCATGCTGATGACCCACTTGGGCTCCATCATCTGGTCGTAGACCTGGCGCAGCACGGGTGCCATCTTCTGGCTGACCCGTCCCGCGACGATCATCACGTCGGCCTGCCGCGGACTGGCCCGGAAGACCTCCATGCCGAAGCGGCTGATGTCGTAGTGCGAACCGCCGGTGCCCATCATCTCGATCGCGCAGCATGCGAGCCCGAAGGTGGCGCCCCAACTGCTGCGGCTGCGCGCCCAGCGGATGAGGTCTTCCACCTTGCCGGTGAGCGCGTTGTGCTGGATGCCACCGAGACCGTCGTCGAGGATGTCCTGGACGGCGCCCATCAGGCGGCCTGCCCTTCTTCGATGCGACCCTCGGTGCCGACCCGGCGGATCGTGCTGGTCAGCGTCCGATCAGCGGAGACCGCTGAATCGAGTCGGCGGTACTTCTGCACCGGACCCCAGTCGAGCGCACCGCGGGCGACGATGTAGACGAACGCTGCGAAGAACACGGCCGAGAAGCCGATCATCTCCCAGAAGCCGAACGAGCCGAGGCCCTTGCGGGACACGGCGTACGGATAGATGAAGATGACCTCGATGTCGAACATCACGAACAACATCGCCACGATGTAGAAGCTGACCGGGAACCGCTGTGGTGGTTCGCGGCTGGGCACGATGCCGCACTCGTAGGGCGCTTCCTTGGCCGATGACGGGCGACGTGGGGCCAGCAGCTTCGACGCCGCGTTGCTGGCGACACCGAAGACGATCGCGAGGACCATCAGGCAGATGATCGGGAGGTACTGACCCATGGCTGCTCCGTGACTCGGCGTCTACTGGCCGGAAGGTACGGCGAGAGTGCCGGTGCGGTTGGCGACCACACGACGGTCGCGGATGTGCAAGAGGTAGCAGCACGAGAAGAAGACGATCGCCGAACCGATCGCGATCTCAGCAGCCGGCACTCGCTTGTTGCCGAGGTCACGGATCATGTACACGTACCGGTGCGGCACGCTGTTGTCGACCTCCGCGGACGCGGGGGCACGTCCGGGCTCGGTGCGCTGCTGGCGCAGCGCAGCCACCTCGACCATGATCCAGTGCGGCTTGTGCAAGAAGGCCAGGAAGTCGATGCTGTTGTTGATCTTCGGATAGCGCTCGCCACCCTTGTCGAACACGTTGACGACCTGGTACGTGCCGGCCTTCTGGGTGCCGTCGGCTTCGACGACCACACCGGCTGCCGAAGCGGACGGGCCGTAGTTCTTCTCCGTCGAGCCGACCTTGGTCCATCCGTTGTCGACGAGGAGGCCATCGATGTCGCTGGCGATCTTCGACGGGTCGGTGTCGGTGGGCAACGCGGCGTCTTGACGGAGCACCCCGGCCTCTTTGACCGAGGCCGCATCGAGCAGGATCGACTCACCGGGGACGGGCTTCCACGACACGTCGTCACCCTTGAGTCCGATGCCGAACGACCACCAGACGACGGCCATCAGCATCATCCAACCGGACAAGGCCGACAGCGACAGCAAGAAGCCGAGTCGGGCACCGAGGTTGGTGCCGAGGATCAGGTACACGGATCCGCACAGGACCGTCGTGGAGATGATGATGATGAGGATGCCGCGGATCTGCGGCTGCCAGTTGAGCGCGAGCATGGCAAGCATCTAGAGACTCCGCACGTATTCGACGATGAGCTTGATCTGTTCTTTGGTCAGCATGTTGCCGA
>JAOBWQ010000050.1 GCA_025463425.1 Ilumatobacteraceae bacterium
GCGTTGAGCGCGGCGGTGTCTGCGGCGGACATCCATCCGCACATCAGCCACGAGCTCGGTTGGGACGCGATGGCCGAGGCCATGCGTGTGATGCAGGCCAACGAGCACGTCGGCAAGATCGCCGTGGTCGTGCCGTGAACCTCGTGACGTCTCCTCTGGGAAGTCCCCCGATCAGCGCGGTGCTGTTCGACTTCGCCGGCACCCTGTTCGACGACCGCGACCTCCGCGACGTGCACCTGCAGCAACTCCGCTTCGTCGCCGACGCTGCCGGCTGCACGGGCACCGACGATGAATTGCGCGCCGCATACCGCCAGGGGATGGGGATCGCCTACCGCTCGATCGCCGGTGCGCCGAGCTACCTCCACCGCAACCTGTTCGGTGGAGCGTTCAGCGGGATGGCGACGGCACTCGGCAGCAGCATCGACGACGCGACGGCGCAGCAGGCCGTGAGCCGACAGTACCGAGCCACGATCGACGCAGCGCGTCTGCGGCCGGACTGCCTGGCGACGCTCGGGGCGCTACGCGCACATGGCATCCACGTGCAGATCGTGTCCAACATCGACGACGAGCAGTTCGGGCCGATGGTCACCGGGCTCGGGCTGAGCGACGTCATCGACGCGGCCACCAGCTCCGAGGCGGCCGGTTCGTGCAAGCCGGATCGGGCCATCTACGAGACCGCGCTCGACACCGCCGGCGTGCGACCCCAAGCGGCACTGTTCGTCGGTGACAGCATCGGTCACGACATCGTCGGTCCCGCCACGCTGGGGATGCGCACCGCGTGGCTCGCACCACGACCTGGTGCGGATCCCGGAGACGCACGGCCCGATGCGATCATCGGATCGCTCGGCGAGGTGTTGGGGCTCGTCGGCATCCGCACGCCGCACGGAGCAGCGCGATGAGGGACCCCGAGATGCTCCCGATCGCTCCGCTGCAGGCGTTCCTCGACGCGTCGCTCGGCGACCACAGTGATGTCACCGTGACACCGATGACGGGTGGTGGCTCGTGCGAGGTGTTCACGATCGATCGTGGTGACGCCCGCTGGGTCCTACGTCGCGCCCCACGCCACGCCAGCTCCGCAACGGCACACGACGTGCTGCGCGAGTTCCGCATCCTCGACGCGATCAAGGACGCCGGCGCACCCATCGCTCGGCCGATCGTCGGCTGCGACGACCCCGCCGTGTTCGGCGCGCCGTTCTACGTGATGGAGCGCATCGACGGCTCGCCGATCCTGCAACACGTCCCCGCCGCCTGGGCGGCCGTGCCCGAGCAGCACGGGCGCGCCCTCGAGGAACTGATCGACGCGCTCGTGGCCATCCACGCCGTCGACTGGCGCGCGAGTGGCCTCGGCGACATGGCACCGAGCCCGGACTACCTCGCCCGACAGCTCGTCCGCTGGCTGAGCCAGCTCGACTCCTACGGCGGCCGCGAGCTGCCGGCTGCACGGCGGGTCGGCGCGTGGCTGGAGGCCAACCGCCCGCCTGATCGCCCCAGCGCGCTCTGCCACGGCGACTACAAGCTCGACAACGTGCTGTTCGCTCCCGACGCGCCGCCGCGCCTCCTGGCCGTCGTCGACTGGGAGATGTCGGCGATCGGCGATCCGCTCGTCGACCTCGCGTGGGCGCTCATCTTCCACCCCGGTCCGGAAGGCACGATGCGCCTCGGCATGGGCAAGGAGCCACGGTTCGCGGTCGAGCACCTCCCCGACCGGACTTCGCTGGTTGCCCGCTACGCGGCGGCGTCCGGCCGGGACACGAGCGCGATCGGCTGGTACGACGTGTTCGCCCGATGGAAGCTGGCCATCGTGCTCGAGGGCAGTTACGCGAAGTTCCAACGCGGACTGTCGGACAAGCCGATCCACGAGTTCTTCGGCTCGCAGGCCGACCTGCTGTTGACGAGCGCCGAGGCGCTGATCGAGACCACGGGCCAACGTGAAGGGAGCCGCGCATGATGCGTGCATGGCAGGTGCAGGGCAAGGGCGAGCCGATCGACGTGCTCCATGCCGTCGATGTCGAGGTTCCAGAACCGGGACCCGGCCAGCTGCGCATCCGCGTCACGGCAGCGGGGATCGGGCTGCCGGATGTATTCATGTGCCGCGGCACGTACCCGCTGACTCCGCCGCTCCCGTTCATCTCCGGGCAGGAGGCCACCGGCGTCGTGACAGCGGTCGGCGAAGGCGTCGACATCGCGCTCGGCACCAAGGTGATGTGCGTGACGATGTTCTGGATGGGCCATGGCTCGTTCGCCGAGGAGTGCCTCGTCGCTGCGGACACCACGTTCCCCGTTCCCGTCGGCCTGTCCGATGCGGAGGCCGCCGGGTTCTGGATCCCACACCTGACCGGCTGGGTCGGCCTCGTGATCCGCGGCGGGATCAAGACGGGCGACTGGCTCGCGGTGCTCGGCGCGTCCGGCGGCAGCGGCATCGCCGCAGTGCAGCTCGGCAAGGCGCTGGGCGCGAAGGTCATCGCTGTCGTCGGCGACGACGAGAAGGCCGAGTTCTGCCGCGGGTTGGGTGCCGACGAGATCATCGATCATCGCAAGGGCGGTGTGGCTGCCGCGCTGCGCGAGATCACGGATGGCCGCGGCGTCGACCTGATCTACGACCCCGTCGGCGGCGCGCTGGCCGAGGAGGCTGCGACGGCGATGGCACCATTCGGTCGACTGCTCGCCGTCGGCTTCGCCAGCGGCCGCTGGCCGCGTCTCGACGCGCACGACCTCGTCGTCGCCAACACCTCACTGGTCGGCGTCTTCGCCGGCGGGTTCACCCGCGTCCAGCTCGATGCGATGCATGCCGAGCTGTCGGGCCTGATCGCCGCCGGCACGCTGCGCAACGCAGTGACGGCCGAGGTGCCGTTCGCCGATCTGCCCACCGGACTGCAGCAGATGGCCGACCGCGGCGTGGTCGGCAAGCGGGTGATGGTGCCGTGAGCAAGCCGAGCAAGTCCAACGACTTCGAGCTCCACGCGGACGAGATCGTCGACGCCGCAGTCGAGATCTTCCAGGAGGCCGGACTCGACGCGGTCAGCATGCGCAGCGTGTCCACTCGGCTCGGCGTCTCGCCCGTGCCGCTGTACAGCCGGATCGGCAACCGCGACGCGCTCGTCGACGCCATCGCCGATCGGCTGCTGGAGGACCTCGCCCCGCCGAGCAACGAGGACGAACGATGGGACGACTACGCCCTGCGCTGGTCGCGGGAGCTGCGCGCCCGCCTCGGGCAAGCCCGCGACAGCCGGCTGATCATCTGGCACGGGCGCGAGGCATACGTCGAAGCCTCCCGCCCGCTCGCCCGGTTGATGCGCCACGACGGCTTCGCCACCGATGCCGCGGTGCAGGCGTGCCGACTGCTGATCTGGGCGACGGTCGGCTTCGGCGCCGTCGAAGGTGGCGTCGAACCGCCCAGCAGCCGACGCGGCCGATCGCGACCCGGCGGTGATCCCGGCGGTGTCGATCCTGCCGAGACCGACACGTTGTTCGATCTCCACATCCGCTACCTGATCGAGGGCATCGCTCGCGACCTCGGCGCGACGTCGACCCTTCCGCCGCGCAACCCGGCCCCCAAGACCTCGACCGAAACCGCGACCAAGAAGGCGAGGAAGCGGCCATGACCATCCCGTCCCTCGACGCCACGGGCAAGGTGGTCATCGTGACCGGTGGCAGCAAGGGCCTCGGCAGGGCGATGGCGCTCGGTTTCGCCGAGGCGGGTGCCGACGTCGTCGTTGCCAGCCGCAAGCTCGAACCGTGCCAGCTCGTGGTCGACGAGATCCGCGCGATGGGCCGCCGCGCGATCGCGGTTGCGTGCCACGTCGCCGAGTGGGGCCAGTGCTCGGCGCTGATCGATGCGACGATCGCCGAGTTCGGACGCATCGACGTCTTGGTCAACAACGCCGGCATCGCACCCGTGCCGCCGTCCCTGCTCGAGGTCACCGAGGACCTCTTCGACAAGACGATCGGCGTCAACCTGCGCGGCCCGCTGCGCCTCACGGCGCTCGCCGCGAAGCACATGCCGAGTGGCGGCTCGATCATCAACATCAGCTCCAAGGCGTCGCTGCACCCGACCTCGTTCACCGTGGTCTACGCCGCCGCCAAAGCCGGCTTGAACGCGCTCACCAAGGCTGCGGCGACCGAGTTCGGTCCGCGCGGCATCCGCGTCAACTGCATCGTCTGCGGCACGTTCCACACCGACAGCCTGCACAAGTCGATCCCCACCGAGGACATGCAGACGCAGATGGCCGGCCGGGTCAGTCTCCGGCGGATCGCCGCCGCCGACGAGATCGTCGGCACCGCGCTCTACCTCGCCAGCGACGCGTCCTCGTACCTCACCGGCGAGCTGATCCTGCTCGACGGCGGCTGAGCCGGGCACACAGACATCACGACACGACAACAGCACGACAACCGGGGGAAACAGATGAGCACAGAGGAAGACTCGATGACCGATGTCATCGGCGCAGGCAAGGTCGCCGTGGTGACCGGCGCGGCCAGCGGCATCGGCCGCGCGCTCGCGGAGGCGTTCTCGGCGGCCGGTTCGGCCGTCGTGGTGGCCGATCTGGACGGAGCCGAGGCGGAGATCGTTGCGGCGTCGATCCGCGAACGTGGCGGGGACGCGACTGCGATCCAGGTCGACGTCTCCGACGCGACAGCGGTCGAAGCGCTCGCACAGGCCACCATCGAGCGGTACGGGCACGTCGACGTTCTCTGCAACAACGCCGGCGTCTCGACGTTCAACCTGATGCGCGACCAGACCCTCGACGACTGGCGCTGGGTGTTCAACGTCAACCTGTGGGGGGTCGTCAACGGCCTGCAGAGCTTCGTGCCGATCATGCGCGCCCAGGGGACGCGCGGGCACATCGTCAACACCGCGTCGATCGCTGGCATCCTCAGTGGCATCGCCTTCATCGGGCCGTACTCGGCCACGAAGGTGGCCGTCGTCTCGATCTCGGAGACCCTCGCCCAGGAGCTCCAGATCGACGGCACCCAGATCGGCGTCAGCGTGCTGTGCCCCAGCTCGGTCGACACCAAGGTGATGGAGTCCGAGCGCGGGCGCCCGGCCGAGCTCGGTGCGGAGCATCGCACCGAGATGGCCGAGTCGGTGCGGTTGATGATCCGCGACTCGTTCACCGGGCCCACCGGCAAGACGCCCGCCACCGTCGCCGAGATGGTCCTCGACGCGATCCGTGCCAACCGGTTCTGGATCATCACCCACCCGGATGAGAACGGTGCCTCCGCAGCGCGCTTCTCGAACCTGCTCGCCAGCTTCCCGACGGTCTGACGCTGTCATGACCCAGATCTCCGACAACCAGCAATCCACACAACCAGCAATGTCTTGGGGGACAACATGAAGAACAAGAGATCCAGGGTGATCGCCACGATCACCGCACTCGCACTGGTGGCCGCAGCATGCGGCAAGGACAGGGACAGCTCTGCCAGTTCGACAACGGCTGCGCCAGTGACGACGACGGCCACCACGGCTGCGCCCGAGACCAGCGCAGCGAACACAGCGGCCACGGCCGCAGGAACGACGCCGGAGACCACCGGTGAGACGACGGCTCCGACCGAGGCCACCACCGCCCCGACCGAGACGACGGCCGCGCCCACGACGACGGTGCCGGCGGGCCCGATGTTCGGCGACGCACCGTGGCCGTGCGGCCCGGCGGCGACCGCGAACAAGGACGACGGCAGCGAGGTCGGCGTGACATCCGACGCGGTCACGATCTCCGGTGGCGACGACGCCGGCTATGCCGGTGCACCCGGGCTCGACCACGAGGCCACGGACGCGATCAAGGCACTGGTCGCCAAGTGCAACGAGCTCGGCGGCATCAACGGCCGTCAGATCAAGTACAACTACTTCGACGCCGGCGTCTTCAACGTCGGCGTGGCGATGCAGGCTGCGTGCGATGCCCAGAGCTTCTTCCTCGTCGGCGACGCATGGTCCTTCGACGGCAACCAGGAAGAAACCCGGCTCGGCTGCGGCCTGCCGGCGGTGCCGACCTTCGCCGTCAGCGCCGCGTTCTCGATGGGCAAGGACGTCTACCAGGGCTCACCGAACCCGGCCGACGAAACGCCTGCCGGATACTTCGCGACGATGACCAAGTTGCTGCCCGACGCGGTCAAGAAGATCGCCACGCTGGCGGCCAACTTCTCCGCCACCACGGAGCCACGCGACAAGACCGTTGCGGCCTCACCGGCATTCGGCTGGGGATTCGCCGGGGCCGACCTCTTGTACAACCCGGTCGGCGAGGCCGACTGGACCCCGTTCGTCAAGCAGGTCCAAGACTCGGGAGCGACTGCTGTCTACTTCATCGGCACCTGCCTGCCCGGCTTCCAGTTGTTCGCCCAGGCGGCGAAGGCCAACGGGCTGAAGATCCCGATGCTGGCCGACACCAACTTCTACGAAGCCGCATGCGCCGCAGCGAACACCGACGGCGCGATGGACGGGATGTACCTGCACCTGTCGTACATGCCGTTCGAGGATGCCGACGTCAACCCGGCCACCAAGGACTACATCGATCTGGTCACGGCCAACGGCGGCGACATCTCGCTGCTCGGCGCCCAGGCCACGTCGTCGTTCCTCCTCTGGGCAACGGCCGCATCGGCCTGCGGCGACACCCTGACCCGGGCGTGCACGCTGACCAACCTGGCCAACACCCACTCCTGGACCGGCCACGGACTGCACTCCGAGGCTGATCCCGGCGGCAACCACCCGCCGTCCTGCAACATCACCCTGCAGCTCGAGGGCACCAAGTACGTCCGCCTCTCGCCGACCAAGCCCGGCACCTACGACTGCGATCCGAGCTGGATCGCACCGGTCGTCGGTGTCCCGGCACTCGCCGCTGCAATGCTCGACGCGAACCGCATCTCACAGCAGTTCGCGGTGGCCGGCGGCTGACAGCCTCCCCCCGGCTCATCGGCACCGGTGGTCGTCCCCTGCGGACGATCGCCGGTGCCGTGCCGCGTCGGTCGAGTACTACCGGCGGGTAACCATCGGCTCCGAAGGGATCGGCCGTACCCTCGATCTCGTGACGTCGGCGGCCATCCCTCCATTGCGCCTCGGATCCCGATCAGTGGCGCTCGGCTGCGGGAGCGCCGTGCCGGATCGAGTGGTCACCAACGACGAGTTGACCGGCATCGTCGAGACGTCCGACGAATGGATCGTCCAACGCACCGGCATCCACCAGCGCCACATCGCCGCGGACGACGAGCTCACATCGGATCTCGCCACTCGCGCCGCGCAGGCCGCGCTGCTCCACGCCGGGATCACGGCCGCCGAGATCGACCTGATCATCGTCGCGACCTCCACGCCCGACCAGACCTTCCCCGCCACTGCGACCAGGGTGCAGGCCAACCTCGGCATCACGGCCGGCGCTGCGTTCGACTTGCAAGCGGTCTGCTCCGGCTTCGTCTACGCGTTGTCGGTCGCCGACAGCATGCTCACCACTGGCGCCGCGAACTGTGCGCTCGTCATCGGTGCGGAGACGTTCTCACGCCTGCTCGACTGGACCGACCGGACCACGTGCGTGCTGTTCGGCGACGGTGCCGGGGCGGTCGTCCTACGCGCCGAACCGGGCACCGGCACGACGGATGATCGCGGCGTGCTCGCCAGCGCGTTGCACAGCGACGGCCGGCTCCACCACCTGCTCTACGTCGACGGTGGACCGTCGTCGACGAAGACCACGGGCCACCTGCGGATGCGCGGCCAGGAGGTCTACCGGCACGCCGTCGGCAAGCTCACCGAGGTCGTGGCCGAGGTGCTCGGCAAGGCCGGACTCGCCCCGACGGACATCGATTGGGTGGTGCCGCACCAGGCCAACGCGCGCATCATCGACAGCGTCGCGAGCAAGCTCGGCATCGACGTGTCCCGAGTAGTCGTCACCGTCGGCCAGCACGCCAACACCTCGGCCGCATCGATCCCTCTGGCGTTGACTGCGGCCGTGCACGACGGACGGATCCGACGGGGCGACCTCCTCCTGCTCGAAGCGCTCGGCGGCGGGCTGACGTGGGGCGCCAACCTGCTCCGCTGGTGATGCGGCGCGGTCAGTACCCGACCATCACGAACGCGATCAGCGCAGCAACACCCAACGGCACGTAGCGCACCGGCAGCAGCTCCCACGCGACCGGGCGGGCGGCGCGGGACAGCGGTGCGCGCTGCACCGCGCTGTCGACGAACCACCACAACCCGCCGATCATCACGAGCAACCCGATCGCGAACGCCATCCGTTCAGTGTGTCACGTCGCTCGATCGGGGCAAGCCGCCTCGACGTGCTGCGGGCGTCAGAGCGTGCCGCAGTCTGGCCACGCGTTCGTCATCGCCGAGCAGGTTCGCCAGCCGATCGGCGGCGAGATCGAGATCGATCGCCTTGCTGTCCGACATCGCTTCGATGTCGGCCCAGTCCTTCGTCCTGTCGAACAGCGCCTTGAAGACCGCGAGGTCCTCCGCCGCCAGGACCTTGATCCGCCGTCCTTCGAAGGGCACGGTTCGACAACGCGCCCCCACCTCGAAGTGGAACTGCTCGGCCGCGAAGAAGACGTCGATCGGCGTGGTGTCCCAGAACAGCCGAACCTGATCGTCGGAGACCGCCCGGGCCACGTCGGCGTCACTGAACTCGACTCCCGCCGGCAGCGCCGCGAACACAGCGGGTGCATTCGCCGAGGAGACGAAAACGTTCACGTCGATGTCCCGGGTGCCCCGCGGTTCGTTGGTGGCGTACGCGAGGGCGAGCGCGCCACCGAGCGCCCACGGGATCTCGGCCTGATCGAGCGACGCGCACACCGCGACGATCCGGTCGACCAGTGTGATCATCGGCGAGCCGATGCCAGCGGCCGCGCTCGATACGGCAGCGCATCCGCGAGATCGAGCACGTCGCGGAGTCGTCGGGCCTGTTCGGCGGGATCGAGGACGAAGTCGAACTTGACCGAGTATCCGAGCACATCGATCAGGCGAGACGCGTTCGCCAGACTGGGCTGACGGCGCCCACGTTCGTACGCGCTGAGCACCGTCGCAGGGATGCCCGCGGCCTCGGCCACCTCGACCTGGGTGCGTCCCGCGCGCCGCCGCAGCGCAGCCAGGGTTTCACCGGTGATCATCACGGCACCTTAGCGGATCCGCTCAGCCCTGGCGCTCGTCCTCATCGCGCGAGCCGCCTCATCGGCCATGTGATCGGCCTCATGATGGGGCCTGTCCCTCACCCGAGTGACCGAGTCGGTTTCGCGACTGCACGCGTTTCAGTTCGCGGAGCGTGGGTAGATCCGACGGGTCCGCGCAGAGGGTGCGGCACAGATTCGAAAGGTGTGCTCGATGGCAACGGCCAAACCCCGCAACAACAGAGCCAAGACGATCGCTGATCAGCAGGGTGCGAAAGGTCGGCTCGTCGAGGACACCGCCCCGAAGCCGATCCTGTCGCCGAGGACCAGCAAGGTGCCCGCCCAGGACAGCGACTTCCTGACCACCGCTCAGGGTCAGCGCCTCTCCCAGACGGACGATTCGCTCAAGGCGGGCCGTCGGGGCCCGACGCTGCTCGAGGACTTCCACCTGCGCGAGAAGATCATGCACTTCGACCACGAGCGGATCCCCGAGCGGGTGGTCCACGCCCGCGGCACCGGCGCACACGGAGTGTTCGAGTCCTACGGCACCGCAGCCGACATCACGAGCGCCGACTTCCTGCAGCCCGGTCGCGTCACGCCGGTGTTCACCCGGTTCTCCACGGTGCTCGGATCGCGAGGTTCGGCCGACACGGTGCGCGACGTGCGGGGCTTCGCCGTGAAGTTCTACACCGACGACGGCGTGTTCGATCTCGTCGGCAACAACATCCCCGTGTTCTTCATCCGCGACGGCATCAAGTTCCCCGACCTCATCCACGCCGGCAAGCCGGAAGCCGATCGAGAGATCCCCCAGGCGCAGACGGCGCACAGCACCTTCTGGGATTTCGTGTCGATGATCCCCGAGTCTCCACACATGTTGATGTGGGTCATGTCGGACCGGGCGATCCCCCGCTCCTACCGGATGATGGAGGGGTTCGGAGTCCACACGTTCCGGCTCGTCAACGCGGCCGGCGAGACCAGCCTCGTCAAGTTCCACTGGAAGCCGGTCCTCGGCGTCCACAGCCTGGTGTGGGACGAGGCCCTGACGCTCAACGGAGTCGATCCCGACTTCCATCGACGCGACCTGTACAACGCGATCGGAGCCGGCGCGTTCCCGGAGTGGGAGCTCGGCGTGAAGGTGATGCCCGACAGCGACGACCAGTACTTCAACGGGATCGATCTGCTCGATGCGACCAAGCTCGTGCCGGAAGAGCTCGTCCCGGTCCAGCCGATCGGGCGGATGACGCTCAATCGCTGCCCGGCGAACTTCTTCGCCGAGGTCGAACAGGTCGCGTATCACGTCGGTCACGTCGTCCGCGGCATCGAGGTCACGGACGATCCGTTGATGCAGGCTCGCCTGTTCAGCTACCTCGACACCCAGCTGACCCGATTGGGCGGTCCGAACTTCTCGCAGATCCCGATCAACCGGCCACACTCCCCCGTCAACGACAACTTCCGCGACGGCTTTCACCAGCAAGCCGTGCATCAGGGCAAGACGCCCTACCTACCGAACGCCGTTGGTGGCGGCTGCCCGTTCCTGGCCGGCAACGACGACGGCGGCTACATCCACATGCCGCGGCAGGTCGACGGGCCGAAGGT
>JAOBWQ010000063.1 GCA_025463425.1 Ilumatobacteraceae bacterium
GCTCGATCAGGGCACGCAACGCGTGGACGCCGACGTGGCCGGTCGAGAACTGGATCACCCTGGAGCGTCGTTGCTGCACGGCCACGTTCTACTGCGCGGCGGAGATGTCGGCCGAGGCCGCGGGTGACCCGAGCGCGGCGCCGAGCCCGGTGACCCGCCGCGCCGGGGTGTTCGTGCAGGCGACCACCGCGGCGATCGAGCCGACGATCAGCACCCTGCGCCGGGCGCGGGTGATCGCGGTGTAGAGCAGTTCGCGGCCGATCAGCGGCGACGTGGCCGGGGGGAGCACCACGACGACGGTGTCGTACTCCGAGCCCTGGCTCTTGTGGATCGTGGTGGCGTATGCGGTCTCGACGTCGTCGAGCTGCGCGGGTGCGAACAGGCGCAGTCCGCCACCGGTGCGGAACGCGGCGCGACGCCCCCCGGGGGTGTCGATGATGACGCCGGTGTCGCCGTTGGCGATGCGTTGCCGTTGGTCGTTGCGGGTGGCCAGCAGCGGACGTCCCGCGTAGTCGCGCTGGGCCGGTTGGCCTTCGCGCAGCCACGACTCGATGGTGCGGTTCCACCGCTGCACCCCGTGCGCACCGACGCGGTGGGCGCAGAGCAGGCGGACGTCGGCCAGGTCGTCCAGCGCGGCGGCCGCGTCACCGGCCGCGGCGGCGATGGCGGCGGCACGCAGCGGTCCGAGGATGGCCTCACCGACGCGTCGATCGACCTGGGCGGTGCCGATGTGCCCGAGCTCGATCGCGCCGGTGTCGACGAAGGCGATGGACGCTGGTGTGTTGGCGTTGCTGCCGGTGGTGTCGTCGCTGCCGGCGTCGTTGCTGCCGGTCGTGTTCGTGCGGTCGCTGAGCACCAGCGATGCCGGCGCCCGGCGGAGCGTGGCGACGACATCGTCGACCCGTCCGTCGCGGATCAGGTCAGCCAGCGGACCGATGGGCGAGCCGGCCTCCTGGCGGTGCGGGCGCGTCAGGCGAACGACGTGCGTCGCGACGGCGGAACCGGGCGTGGCGGCAGCGGTGACGATGTCGGCGAGCACCGAACCGACCTCGATGCTCTCCAACTGATCGGGGTCGCCGACGAGCACCAGCCGCGCGGCAGGCCGCAACGCATCGACCAAGCGGGCCATCAGCGGCAGTGCCACCATCGAGGCTTCGTCGATGACCACCACATCGGCGTCCAGCGGGCGCGCCGGACCGTGGACGAACCGGGTTCGTTGCCCTCGACCGCCGAGCAAACGGTGGATCGTCGAGGGCTGCACCTCGCGGAGGATGTCCAGGCTCGGTGCGAGCGTTGCATCGCCGGCGAGGGACTCGATGGCCGAGTGGATCGCTTCGGCCATCCGCGCTGCGGCCTTGCCGGTGGGCGCGGCCAGGGCGATGCGCAACGGCTCGCCGCGCACGTCGGCCTCGCGGAGCATCGCGACGAGCAATCGGGCGATGGTGTGCGTCTTGCCGGTGCCGGGGCCGCCGACGATCACGGAGAGATCGGTGCCGAGCGCCGTCGTGGCAGCGCGGTGCTGCGGGTTCGGTGTGCCGTCGAGCTCCGGCGGCAGCAGCCGCGTGAGCAGCGTGTCGGCTTCCGCCGAGAGTGGCGTCGTGGCCTGCCCAGCGCAGCGACGGAGCAGTCGGTCGGCGACGGTTCGCTCGTCGATCCACTGCCGCTGGGTGTACAGCAGGTTGCCGTCGAGGACCAACGGGCGGTCGTCGTACCAGTCGGCCTCGGCGAGGTGGGTGCCTGGCGCGACGACGCGGCACAGCGGTGTGGCGCGGAGCGCCTCCAGCCACGTCGCGAGCGTCGGCCACTGCAGCGCGACGACGCGTGCGGTGGCCGTCGACCGATCGACGGGCTCGAAGCCATCGGCTGCGCCGGTCGCCAGGGCCGCGACCGCCATGGCCTGCACGTCGACCAGGTCGATGCAGGCATGACCGTGCAGTGGCGCCCAGAGCGCCAGCGCCGCAGCCAGGAGCACGGTGTCGTCGGCGGCGGGGTCGCTGCGCACCAGCACCGAGGCGCCGTGCACCTCGGCCGGCTGCAGCAACCCGGCGGTCGCCCATGCCGAGAGCGCGGAAGTGTCGGCCAGACCGATCATCGGCGCCCCCTCACGGCCGACCAGTGGCGAACAGTTGGTCGAGCGCGACGATCGCGCTGACGGGCGGCAACCAGGAGAACACGCCGTGGGGTACGTCGTCGACTTTCGGCGTGTCCGGCCCGACCATGCCGCGGACGAACAGGTAGGCGATCCCGCCGAGGTGACGGTGTGGGTCGTACCCGGAACCGAGCCGCCATCTGAGGTAGCGGTGCAGCGCGACCGTGTAGAGGAGCGCCTGGAGCGGATACCGGGAGTGCTCCATCGCGCCGACCAGCTGACGTGGGTGATACGCCGCCAACGGGTCCGCCGCGCCCGGCTCGTGGAGGCGGTTGGTCTTGTAGTCGACGACGACGTAGCGGTGGGTGTCGTCGTCGGGCACGCGGAACACGCCGTCGATCGAGCCGTGCATCCAGCCGGCGATGTCGAACCCGGCGAAGTCGGTGGCCAGCCGTTTGGCGAACGGGCGGATCGGGTCGTGCCGGTCGAGGTGGGTGAGCAGCACCCGGCCGATGGCGCCCGACGAGAACGCGCCGACGCTGCCGGCGATCGGGAGGTCGAAGACGAGCTCGGCGAGCCGGTCGCGTGGGGAGATCTCTGCCAGTGCACGCCCGCCGAACAATGGGCCGAGCGGGGTGCGGACCGCAGCGACGATGCCGGCGACGATCGCGTCGCGCCCTGCTCCACGACGCTCCAGCGCGGCGAGGTCCAGGCCCTCTCGCGATGCGTGCTCGACGACGAGCGCGAGGACTTCGGACGGCAGATCTGCGGCCGTGCAGTCGAGGTGCTCCAGCACGGCGTGCACGAACGTGCCGAACTGCGTGCCCCCGATGACGTGGGCGAGATGGGCGACCGGCCCGATGCCGAGCTGGAGCTGCTCGACCGGGCCCCCGGGCGCGTCGTTCGCATCGAGATCGAGCACGTCGCCCGGTTCATCGAAGCCGCCGCGGTCGCCGGTGCCGCGCACGTCGAGCCCGGCGGTGCGGTCCGCCGAAGCAGAGTCGGAGGGCTCGCTGCCCGAGGCCTCGACCGCTGCGTTGAGCCGGCTGAACGACCAGCGCGTCCACTGCGGATCGCCGACCGTTGACCGTTCGGTGGCCGCAGCGCGCAGCGGCGCGTCGGGCGGCACGGTTCGACCCGACCACGTCGCCGCCCCGATCGTCTCGGGCAGCACGGCCAGCGCCAGGGTGTCGTCGCTGCCCGCGACCAGGTGCTGGATCTGGGCGAGCACGTCGATGTCGCTCATCGACTGGTGCAGCGGACGGCCGATGCCGAGCCGGCCCTTGCTCTTCGGCTTCCACGGGTACGGGGAGTTCTGCACCGGTCCAGCGCCGTATCGATCGGTGAGGATCCGCCCCAGCGCCGAGGTGCCGGCGCCGCGAGTGGACGCCCACCAGATCTCGACCCGGTGCTTGGCCCGGGTGAGCGCGACGTACAGCAGGCGGAGCTCGTCGCCCTCGATGTCGTTGATCGTGAGCTGACGGCGGACCTCCTGGTTGTCGCGGGTGGTCTCGTCGCCCGGAGTGGACGGACCGCCCTCCCACGCCACCTTCGAGGCGAGATCCAGGGTGCGCTGTCCGTCGGGTGTCGTGTAGGAGTGCGGCGTGCGCACGTTGCCGCGCATCTTGAACGCGAACGGCAGCAGCACGATGGGGTACTCGAGGCCCTTCGCAGCGTGGATCGTGGTGACCTGCACCGCCAACGCGTCGGAGTCGATGCGCCGCATCGCAGCCTCGTTGCGCTCGTCGGTCTCGGTGATCAGCTGATCGAGCGTGCGCAGCACCTGCGCCGGGTCGGCGGGCCGGCCGTGCAGCTCGGCGGCCAGCAACTCGGCGATGTGGTCGAGATCGGTGAGGTGGCGGTCGCCGCCCTCGTGGCCCAGCACTGTGGCGACGAGGCCGAAGCTCTGGGCCTTCTGCTCGTCGTAGAACGCGCTGACGCCGACGGTGCGCATCCGCTCGGCCAACGTGGCAGCGGTTGCCTGGAGGTCGGCCAGAGCGTCGTCGTCGTCCACGATCGTCGCGATGTCCGTGTGCAGGAACCAACCGAGCGCGGCCGCGCGCACGACCGGGGTCTGGTGCGGCTGGGCCAGCGCGGCCAACAGCAGCCGCCACTGGGTGGCGGCCGGGGCGAGGAGCACGGAACCGGTGCGCGTGCGAACGGCCGGGATGCGTGCCCGGCGCAACGCGGCGGCCACGTTGTTCGCTTCGGCGTGCGACGGAACCAGCACGGCGATGTCGCCAGGGGCGATCGGCCGCATCGCACGACCGCCGTCGCCGTCACCATCAGCAGCGATGGCGTCGGCGAGCGTGCCGTGGTCGAGCAGATCGATGATCCGCGCGACGAGGTCGCGCAGCACGAGGGTGCGGACCAGCGGCATCGAGATCTCGTTGGTGGCCTTCGTCCGCAGCGAGTCCGCAGGAGGCACGGCGCGCAGGTGCACCGCCGGCTGCGCGACGCCGGGTTGATCTCCGGTCGTGCCGAACGCGGTGACCATCGCTCCAGATCTGGCCTGCACCGCGCGGAATGGGATGCGCGCATCGCCGAGTGTGGCCCCGTCGAGCAGTTGGGCCAAACCGTCGAGTACGGCGGCGTCGGAGCGGTGGTTGGTCGTCAGGCTGAGCGCTGGGCTCGCCTGGACCGCGTCGAGGTACGCATGCACGTCGGCGCCACGGAACCGGTAGATCGCTTGCTTGGGGTCGCCGACGGTGATCAGCGTGCGTTGCGCGAACGCGCGGTGGAACACGTCCCATTGCAGGCGGTCGGTGTCCTGGAACTCGTCGACCAGGATCACCGAAGAGCGCTGGGCGAGCTGCGTGGCGACGATCGGACCGTGCTCCGGGTCGGCGAGGGCGCGCTGCAGGCCGGAGATCAGCGTGTCGTAACCGATCTCGTTGCGTGCGGCCTGCCGGGCGACCAGGGTGTCATGGGTGGTGGTGGCGAGGTCGACCCAGCGGGTGGCGATCTGGTCCGTCGCGTCCTTGGGTGCGATGACAGCGCCGGGGTTGCTCATCAGCGCGGTGACCGCGGCCACGAGCTCCTTTTCCGCCTGCTGCGGGTTGCGGATGTTGGTCCACGAGCTGGACGGGGTGTCGAGCGCCCGCGGATCGTCGGCCAGCACGGTGATGATCGCGTCGCGGCACACCTCGACGACGAGGTCGTTGAGGCTCTCGACGAGCACGGCGTCGGGGTTGTTCCCTGACCGCACCCCGAGCTGGGCGAGCGCCTGCTGACAGAAGCCGTGGATGGTGGTGATCGTCAGCTCGTCGAACCTGGCGACGGCCTCGACGAGGCGCCGCTCGCGCCGTTCCAGCTCGGTCGCGGGATCGGCGGTGGCCGGCAGCGCGGAGACATCGAACAGCACGGACATCCACGGGTGACCGGCAGGCGCCTCGCCCGATCGAAACGCCGTTGCGGCCGCGTCGAGCGCCTGCCGGGTCCGCTCGCGCAGCTCGTTGGCGGCCGCGCGGGTGAACGTGACCACGAGGAACTGATCGACCGGCGTTGCCGCTTCGGCGATGTAGCGCACGATCAGCCCGGTGAGCGAGTAGGTCTTGCCGGTGCCCGCGCTGGCTTCGAGGACGGTGCGTCCCGACGGCAGCGGACCGGCCAGATCGAACGGCACCGGATCGAACGGCACCGGATCGGACGGAACCATCACGAACCCCGCCGTGACGTCGTTGCCTTGGCCGCTGGTTCGGGCGCGGCGATGAACTCGTCGAACGCCGACCAGAAGCACCGGGCCAGACCGACGGCGCGTCCCGCTCCGTCGGCGGCCACTGCGGCACGGACTTCGGGCAGATCATCGGCGCGGACCGGAATGGCCAGCACTTCGTCGGCGGTGGCCTCGCCCCAGACGAAGCCGGTGTCGTTGTCGCGCAGGTCGCTCTCGAACTCCTCGTCGAGGATCGTCGCGTCGTCGTACATCGTCCGCGACGACTTGTCGAACATCGGGATCGGTTCGCGCAGGGCGCGCAGGTAGAGGCGCGCCGACGTGCGGAGGAGCCGCCGGGCGGCCTCGGCGCCGCCTGGTCCCGGACGGGTGCGTAGATGGTGCACCGTCGGCTTGCTGCTCCCGGAGGTCGGCCGCAGCACCACCAGCGACTCCCACGGGACGTCGGGCTGGGTGAGCACGAGTCCCGCCAGCTCTAGTGCCGCGGCGATCTCGTGGCGGTGCTTGGGACGGCTGAACTCGACGCGCACGAGGAGGTGATCGGCGATCCGCTCGACGGGCTGGCGGAGGCGGATCGTGTGGTCGTCGCCGATGTCGATGGGCAGGTCGAGCTCGACGCGTCCGCTGGCCGCGATCAGCTCGGTCATGTCCGGTCGCGCACCGAGCAGGATCTCGACCTCGCGGCTGACGTCGTCGAGCACGGCGACAGCGAGCGCGCGCGGCGGCAGCGTGCCGCCCCGACGCTTGGCGTCACGCCAGCGCTGCACGGCGGCGTCGTCGCTGCCGTTGCGGTGATGGTCGAGCAGCTCGCGGGCGAGGTCCCACAGCTCGAGGTTGTCGGCGGCCAGAGGGATGTCGGTCTCGATCTCGTCGACGGCGCGGGGCAGGCGAGCATCGAGCCGCTGCCCGAGGTAGGTGCGTGCCGGCCTGGTGACGGCCTCGGCCAGCTGCACCGTCGTGACGAACGCGGGCAGGACGGGACCGAGCACCGCGATGTCGGACGTCGCCACGGGCGGCAGACGACGCAGCTGCGCTGCGGCCAGCATCGAGGTGTCGAACGAGAACGGTTCGATCGCCCTTCCGTCGGGCGCGACACCGTAGTTGCGCTCGTCGTAGGCCTGGCGTGGGTGGCGGACGACGACGTGCTCGGTGGTGCCGAACCCGCGCACCGCGTCGAGCAGCTCCTCGACCTGCACGGGAAGGGGAAGCGGACGGTTGGTGGTGATGTCACTGCCGTCGCACGTGATGACCAGGTGATCACCTGCGGACATCAGCGCGTCGAGCAGCAGGTGCCGACGCTCCGCCCGAGGGTCGCGCTCGCCGACGCAGGGGCGCACGGACATCAGGTCGTCGCCATCGCCTCCATTGGAGCGCAATGCCTGCTCGTCGAGCCCGAGCAGGCAGACGACCCTGGCCGGGATGTTGCGCACCGGCACCATCGCCGTCACCGTGACGGATCCGGAGCGCAGGTTGAGCCGACCGTGTGGGTCGGCGAGGGCCTCGCCGAGCAGAGAGCGGATGTCGCCCAGCGCGAGCGGCACCGCTGCGGCCGTCCCGCCGGCGGCCGCGCCGATCTTCGCGAACGTCTCCATGACTTCGATCGACTGCCAGGTGTCGTCGCCGACGGTTGCGAACAGGTCGTTGACCAGGGCCGTCAGCAGGGAGACCCAATCCTCGATCGGGCGCGGTTCGTCGACCAGCCGGCGGAGGTGGTCGAGCCGGTGGATCAGCTCGGCCAACTGCCCGGCGGTGCCGAGCGCGGCGGCGTCCATGTCGTCGTAGGGCACGATCTCGCCCGGACCGACCCGGGGCGTCGGCGCCGGCATCGCTGCGCCGAGGAACAGCCGATCGAGCGCTGCCGACCACGTGCCTTCGGCGATCGTGTCGGGCACCCAGCGCCCCCGGTGGTCACCGTCGAGGCCCCAGCTGACGCCGAGCTCTCCGATCCATCGCCCGATCCGTTCGAGCCCTTCTTCGTCGAAGCCGAACCGTTGCCGGACCGGCCCGAGCGCACAGAGGCTGTGGATCTCCGGAGCGGTGCACCGCCCGGCGAGGATGGTGAGCACGTCGACCAGCGCGCCGGCGACCGGGTTGTCGGCGCCCAGCGACAGGTCGGTGACCCGCACCGGGATCGGCAGCGTGCTGCGCCGGAAGACCGACGGGATCAGCGCCGCGAAGCGCCGGAGATCGGGGCACAGCACGATCACGTCGGGCGCGGTGATGGTGGGGTCGGCGGCGAGGATGTGGCCGAGCGCGTCGCGCAGGACCTCGAGCTGGCGAACCGTGCCGTGGCAGGCATGGACCTGCACGCTGGTGTCGAAGCCCCGGCCCGTGGCCGAGCGAGGCGCGTGAGGAAGAGGCGCCGGCGCGACATCGTCGGTGATGCTGCGCTGGAGGTGGCCGAGCAGGGTCGTCGGCAGCGCCGCTGCTGGACGGCCGGGGAAGGTCGATTGGCGGCCGTCGTCGTGGCCGATGACCCGTACGGAATCGTCGAACCCGCCGACCAGCACGGCCGCCTCCAGCGCGGGCCGGGCCCAGGAGCGCAGCATCGGGTGCTCGACGGCAGCCGTTGCGTCGCAGGCGCTGCGCTGCACGAGCCGACCGGCCAACTGCTGGCGGACCCCCGACCAGGCGACGGCCGAGGGGTGGACGAGGTAGAGGTGGACATCGCGCACCGAGCCCAGGGCGCGCAGCACCGTCAGCTGTGCGGTGGACACTGCGCTGACGCCGAACATCGCCGCACGGTCGGGAAGCGCCGGTTCGATCCTGCCGGCGCGCAGATCGGCGAGCAGATCGGGCAGGAGCTCGGCCGGGTTCGGGGTGCCGATTGCAGCCCGCATCGCCCGCCAGAGCACCGGCTGCCACCGATGGTCGGGTGCCAGCGGCACGATCGCGCCGTGCTCGTCGAGGGTGCCGTCGCCGTCGTGGCCGGCGGCCCACTGCTG
>JAOBWQ010000085.1 GCA_025463425.1 Ilumatobacteraceae bacterium
GATGAGGTCACTGCGCCGGAGACCGAGCGCGATGTCGTGGCCGAAGCCGACCCGGCGGCCGGGGTGCTGGACGATCCAGAGCCTCCCCGGTAGCGTGCTCTCCCGTCATGTCCGCCACTGAGAGTCCCAACACCAGTCAGCTCGACGCGATCGTCAAGGCCTACGACATCCGGGGCACGGTTCCGGATCAGCTCGATGCCGACGTCGCTCACGCGCTGGGTGTCGCATTCGCCGCGTTCACCAAGGCGCCGCACCTGATCGTCGCGAACGACATGCGGCCCTCGGGTCCGGAGCTCGTCGACGCGTTCTCCCGGGGTGTGATGGAACAGGGCGTCGACGTCGTCCAGCTTGGCCTGGCGTCCACGGACCTCCTCTACTTCGCGGCCGGTCGGCTGGATGCGCCCGGGGCAATGTTCACGGCCTCACACAACCCGGCTCAGTACAACGGCGTCAAGCTGTGCCTGTCCGGCGCGCGTCCGGTCGGTGCCGACACCGGCCTCGTCGAGATCAAGGCGATCGCGCAGAGCGTGCTCGACGGCAAGGGCCCGCTTCCCGCGGCGAGACCCGGGCGGGTCACCCAGCGCGACCTCTTGTCGGCGTTCGCCGATCATGTCGTGTCGTTCATCGACGTGTCGCTGCTCCGGCCGCTCCGCGTCGTCGCCGACACGGCCAACGGCATGGGCGGCCTCGTCGTGCCGGTGGTGTTCGATCGCCTGCCGCTGATCGACCTCGAGGTCATGTACGGCGAGCTCGACGGCACGTTCCCGAACCACCCCGCCGATCCGCTGCAGCCGGCCAACCAGCGCGACCTCCAAGCGCGTGTCGTGTCCGGCCAGTTCGACGTCGGCCTCGCGTTCGACGGCGACGCCGACCGCGTGTTCGTGGTCGACGAGCAGGGCCGCGGCATCAGCGGCTCCACCACCACGGCGCTGCTGGCCACCAGCGTGCTCCGCAAGAATCCGGGCGCCACGATCCTGCACAACCTGATCTGCTCGCGGGCCGTCCCCGAGGTCATCCGCGAGCACGGCGGTGTCCCGGTGCGCACCAAGGTCGGTCACTCGTTCATCAAGCAGATCATGGCCGAGACCGGCGCCGTGTTCGGCGGCGAGCACTCGGCGCACTACTACTTCCTCGACAACTACCGAGCCGACAGCGGCTTGATCGCGTCGATGCTCGTCCTCGAGGAGATCAGTCGCGTGCAGCAAGACCTGTCGGTCGTGCGCAAGCCGCTGGAGCGCTACTCGTCGAGCGGCGAGATCACCACCAGCGTCAGCGACACCGACGCCGTGCTGCAGGTGATCTCCGAGCACTTCTCGTCGGCCGACATCGATCACCTCGACGGGCTCACGGTCGACTGTGGTCCCTGGTGGTTCAACCTCCGGCCGTCGAACACCGAGCCCTTGCTGCGCCTCAACCTCGAAGCACCCACCCGCGACGACTGCGAGCAGCACGTCGCCGAACTGCTGTCGCTGATCACCAGCGTCTGACCCACCGAACGAACGCAACCGGAACGAACGCAATCCGGCACGACCGCAATCCGAAAGGCGAGGCCATGGCCCTCGATCAACGACTTCTCGACATCCTCGCTTGCCCGAAGGACAAGGGTCCGCTGTACTACCTGCCCAAGGAATCGGCGCTGTACAACCCCCGCCTGCAGTTGCGCTACGAGGTCCGCGACGACATCCCGGTGATGCTCATCGACGAAGCCACGCACACCGACGCCGCCGAGCACAGCCGGTTGACCACGCTGATCGAGCAGGAACACGTGCCGCCGACCTTCGTCGCGGCCACGTGATCGGTTCCAACCGGCGCGCAGGGTTACACTCCTGCGGCCGGGCGGCAGGACAAGGAGTCACACATGCGTGATCGCACTCGACGCGGTGCATGGGCCATCGGTGCCGTGCTCGCCTCGCTGGTGACGGTGTCGGTGGGCACCTCCGTCGGACCGATCACCGCAGCACACGCCGCCACCGGACTCGGTGCGGGCGGCGAGTACCACCCGCTCGCACCCATCCGCATCTACGACACCCGCGCGCCGGGGATCAACACGGCGCCCGGAGCGATCACCACCAGCATCGCCGGAGGAACCGGGGGCACGGCCGACGTCATGGTGCTCGGCCTCGGCGGCGTTCCCGCCGACGCGTCCAGCGTGCTCGCCGTCGCGGTCAGCATCACGGTCGTCAACCCCAGCCGGCAGGGCTACCTGCAGGTGTCTCCCACGGGTTCGGCCGCGGGGACCTCGAGCGTCCTCAACTACGAGGCCGGGCAGAACGTCCCCAACCTCAGCGTGCTCACCGTCGGCACCGGCGGGAAGATCACCGTCAAGCTCGTCACCACTGCGCCGGGCACCGCCGATGTGCTCGTCGATGTGTTCGGCTGGTTCTCGACGAGCAGCTTCGCGACGAGCGGGGCGCGGTTGATCCCGGTCGCCCCGGGTCGCATCTACGACTCGCGCGACGCCGCCTTCAACCCGTCGACCGCGCCGCTGGGTCAGCGCACCACGGTCAAGGTCCCGATCCGCGGTGCCGACGCGCTCAATCCGAACGTCACCGACATCGTGCCGAACAGCCCTGACGTCGTCGGAGTCGTCTTGAACGTCACG
Source organism: Ilumatobacteraceae bacterium (assembly GCA_025463425.1). Taxonomy (GTDB): domain Bacteria; phylum Actinomycetota; class Acidimicrobiia; order Acidimicrobiales; family Ilumatobacteraceae; genus WLMZ01. The sequence continues at coordinate 2,603 of JAOBWQ010000085.1, forward strand.
GGCATCAACGACCAGGCCGGCAGTGTCGGCACGTTCGTCAGCGTGCTGCCCGAGGATCCGTCGGGCGACGTGACGACGTCGAACCTCAACTTGGCTGCCGGGCAGGTCAAGGCCAACCTGGTCATCGTGCCGGTCACCAACGCCGACGGTGCCATCCGGATCTACAACAACACCGGCAACACCCACGTCGCGGTCGACGTCGTCGGCTACATGTTGGCCAACCAGGACCCGTCGACTCGGCTCGGCCGGGTCGTGCCGCTCACCGCGCCGTTCCGCGCGTTCGACACCCGCGACCCCAACTTCGGCAACGTGCAGCTCGGGCCGGCCCAGGCCGAGACGTGGAGCTTCTCCCAGTTCGTTGGTTCGGTCACCCTCGCCGGCACTCCCGTCGGCAACCAGATCGCGCTGATCGGCAACCTCACCGGCACGGGTCTGACCAGCACGGGGGCGACGTACTTCACGCTGTACCCCGACGATGCGACCAAGCCCAACGCCAGCAACATCAACGTCACCCAGGGTGCGAACGTCCCGAACATGGCGGTCGTCAAACTCGGCGCCGACGACGGGATCAAGGCGTACAACAACGGGGGCTACATCCACTACCTGTTCGACGTGTCCGCCGTGGTGCTGGACAATTAGGGGTAGGCTCTGAGCCCGAACGGGCTGACACGTACACGGTGCCAGCAGGCCCCGGCCCGAGAACTCCAAACCCGTTGCCTCGGCAACCACTCGTTCCCTGGAGGAACCTCGACATGACTGCTTCCACCGCCGCGCGCCGCGACTTCCGCGTCGCCGACCTCTCCCTGGCCCCGTTCGGCCGCAAGGAGATCCACCTCGCCGAGCACGAGATGCCCGGCCTCCGTGCGATCCGCAAGGAGTTCGGCCCCTCGAAGCCGCTCGCCGGTGCCCGCATCAGCGGCTCGCTGCACATGACCATCCAGACTGCCGTCCTCATCGAGACGCTGGTCGAGCTCGGCGCCGAAGTGCGTTGGGCGAGCTGCAACATCTTCTCCACCCAGGACCACGCCGCTGCGGCGATCGCGGTCGGACCGAACGGCACCGTGGAGGATCCCCAGGGCGTGCCGGTGTTCGCCTGGAAGGGTGAGACCCTCGAGGAGTACTGGTTCTGCACCGAGCAGATGATGAGCTGGCCCGACGACGCCGCGGGCAACCCGGTGCAGCCGAACATGATCCTCGACGACGGTGGCGACGCCACCCTGCTGCTGCACAAGGGTGTCGAGTTCGAGGCCTCCGGTGAGGTGCCGGACCCGACCTCGGCCAGCAACCCCGAGTTCGCGATCGTGCTCGGGCTGCTGCAGCGGAGCCTGAAGACCTCCCCGAACAAGTGGACCGCGATGGCCAAGAGCGTCAAGGGCGTCACCGAGGAGACCACCACCGGCGTGATGCGCCTCTACAAGATGTTCGAGAAGGGCGAGCTGCTGTTCCCCGCGATCAACGTCAACGACTCGGTCACGAAGAGCAAGTTCGACAACCTCTACGGCTGCCG
>JAOBWQ010000121.1 GCA_025463425.1 Ilumatobacteraceae bacterium
GCCGAGTGGCGGCTCGATGGCGATCACCTTGATGTTCGGGTTCTGCTCCTTGAGGTAGCGGCCCGTACCCATCAGCGTGCCGCTGGTGCCCAGGCCAGCGACGAAGTGCGTCACCTCTGGCACGTCACGGAAGATCTCCGGACCGGTGCCCTCGTAGTGCGCCTGCGGGTTGGCATCGTTGCCGTACTGGTACAGGAAGCAGTACTCGGGGTGTTCAGCCGCCATCTCCTGAGCCCGCCGGACCGCACCGTTGCTGCCTTCGGCGCCAGGCGTGAGGATCAGTTCGGCACCGAACACCTCGAGCATCTGGCGACGCTCGATGCTCACGCTCTCGGGCATCAGGATCTTGATCGGATAGCCGCGCATCTGCGCGATGGCGGCGAGGGCGATGCCCGTGTTGCCTGACGAGGGCTCGAGGATGGTTTGGCCGGGCTGCAGCCGGCCATCCTTTTCGGCGTGCTCGATCATGTTCTTGGCGATGCGATCCTTGACCGAGCCGAACGGGTTTTGGCCCTCGAGCTTGGCGTAGATCCGCACGTTCGGGTTCGGGGACAGCCGGCTGACATCGACCATCGGCGTGTTGCCGATCATGTCGAGCACGTTTTCGAATGGCACCACGTCGTCCTCCGAGGGCTGTCGACACGAATCCCGATGTCTCCTGTCGGGATTGTACCCAATCAACGACCTCGCTACGCACCGCAAGTCCGCCATCGCCAACGGATGCTCAGGCCGGCTTCGGGTCTCCCGGATACTCGCGCCCTGTCGCCAAGCGGTAGCCGGGACTGCCGGCCTCCAAACACACGCCGACCAAATCTAAGAACTGCGCGCCGAACGGATCGACGTCGTTCATCGGCAAGCTGCCGCGGCGGATCACCCAATCGTGGGGCGCCAGCTCGGCGGCCGTGGCGAGGTGCTCGCGGGCACCGTCGACGTCGCCACGGTCGTGCAGTGCGACGGCGATGCGCCGATGCAACCGCGCCTGTTGGAGCTCCGGTGACGGACGCTCCATCAGGTCGGCGACCGCGGCTTCGTCGAGGTCGAGCACGCCATCGTTCACCCACGCGCGGAGCTGGCCGTGGTGCACCGAGGAATCGACGTGTGCGAACTCGCGGAAGCGATCGTCGGCCATCGCGGTGTCGGCCGGCCGGACGATGCGCCCGGTCTCGTCGATCCACACGGTGGCCGGAACGTTGACGATGCCGTACTGCTCGGCGACCGTGAAGTCGCGGTCGATCACGATCGTGAGCTCCGGTGCGTGGGCCGCCCATTCCTTGACCGCCTCGAGATCGCTGTCGATCGCGACCGCGATGATCGTCAGGCCGTGGCCGGCCAGTTCTTCCTGCATCGTCTGCCACACGGGCAGCTCATAGCGACAGCCTCACCAACTGGACCAGGCGAGCAGCAACACCTTGCGGCGATCGAAGTCGTGGAGGCTCACGGGCTTGCCCGCCATGTCGGGCAGGGTGAACGCAGGCGCCTGCAACGTCGTCATCGACTCCGCACGGGCTGCTGCCGACGCACCGAGTGCAGCGACGCGGCGGGCGATGTCGGCGACGGCTGTCATCCCGATCACCTGCGCGGCTTCGACGAGATCGACCATGCCGTCGGGCGACAGCACGGCCTCCTTGCGGTAGATCGGTGCGCAGACGTCCTCGCGGCACATGCCCTCCGGCTTCAACGTCCAGCCGGTCAGGGCCTCGAACGCATTCGGCTCCATCAGCCAGCGATCGTCGGCGATCCTCGCTTGGACCTCGACGTGCTGTGTGTCGTTGATGACCGTCGCCATGATCGTCCCCTCGTTCAGCCGACGGCGATGGGTTCATCGCTGATCGTGCCGTCGACGAGACGATAGCTGCGCGCCTCGGGCGTCTCACGCTTCAAGCTGACGATGACGTAGTGCCACGACGGGTCGGGTGCCTGGTTGACATCGGTGACGCTGGGATACGGCTCGGTGTGGGTGTGGCTGTGCATCACGCCGATCACCTCCATGCCGTCGTCCTCCGCATCCCGCTCGGCACGCAGCAGGGCCTTCGGGGCGATGCTGTAGACCTTGCCGGAGTGCGTGGTGTTCTCACACTTGACGAAGCGCACGACCGAGTTCGAGGCGGGATGACCGACGAGCAACCCGCACGCCTCCTCCGGGTAGCAGTCGTACGCCTGGGCGATCAGCGCGGCGTAGGCGCCTCGGGAAACGGCCAACATCGGGGGCACGATATCGGTCGACTCCCGGCCGGTGCTGCGAACGCGCTACGAGGGCGGGATCAGGGCGATGAAGAAGCCCTCCGGCGCCAAGACCGATCCGCTCGGATTCGTGTAACCGGTTTGCACCTGGATCGTGGTCGATGTGCTGTAACCAGCCTGAGCACACCCGAACGCCGAATGGAGCACCTCTGCCCACGCAGACTTGGTTCCCACATCGGTGTCGTCGAAATCCAGGCTGAGTGTGACGATCGGAAGGTACGCAGTGATGTTCCCGAGGAACGACAAGCAGTAGGTCCCCGGCCCAGGCGAGCCGCTCGGGTTGATGGCGAACACGACGTTTCGCGTCGGGGCGACGATCACACCGCTCCTGTTGATGTGAGCGAACGAGATGAATGCGGACGGGCCAGTTGGTCCGGCGACTCCCTGCGGCCCGACAGGGCCTTGCGGTCCCGGTGCCCCTCCGCCCGCTGGTGCGGGCTCGTAGTAGCCGACGATGTCGACGATCACGTCGACCGTGCCGCCGTTGTTGAACACATCGATCACCCCGGTGCTGGAGAGCGCCACCGTCACCTGGTTCGGAGTCGGTGGGCTGGTCGGCACCCAGTTGAGGTTGCTCGCCGTCGGCTTGGCTGGAGCGTCGGCTGGATAGACGGTGAGGTAGGACGCCGCAGTTGGGTTCACCGCGGTGATGTTGGTCGCGATGCCCGTTGCCGAGGTCGGGATCGTGCAGTTGCCGTTCGTTCCCCACACCGTGAACGGCACGATCTCACCGGGTCCGATCGGCGTCAGCCGGGTGCCGACCTGATCAGACCCGCTCCGTGTGTCGGCGAGACGACACGGCACGATCGGCACGAAGCTCGATGCGGCACCTCCGCCGGCACCCACCCGGGACACGATGCCGACCGACACGACACATGCGGTGCCGAGCGTCACCGCGACCCCGATGTGAACGAACCGAAACGATCTCACCCGCACATCCAGCTCCGATCAACACGAGGACAACTCCGCCCGTCATCGATCGCACCACTCCCGAGTGCTGGTGTCAGTCCCGATTCAGTCCCAGATCTCTGGCAGCCGATGCGATGCGCTCCCGTGCCTCCTTGAGGTGTCGGTAGTAAGCCGATCGGCTCATGTTCGCCCGCTGCATGGCGACTGCGTGGCCGCCGTCGGCGTCGATGTACGTCCATTCCATCAGCTGCCGGAGCAACCGATCGCGGTCGCTGGGTTCGAAGGCCTGGACGATCGCCGTCACCACGGCCGCTCGCGCCGTGCCGACCCTCGCCGCGCCCTCACCCGCACCGAGGCTCCCACGGGCGAGCGCAGTCGGATCGCGGAACGCCCTCAACGCCGCGAGCAGCGCCGCCGCAGGGTCGTCCGGCTCCTTTCGCTCGACCGACGCCCCCTGTTCCGCGCGAATGATGTCGTGGAGCCCACCGATGACCCCGCCGGGGCCGTAGTCGGCGACCCAGGTCTCGATGGTGCGCTCGTCGTCGTGCCGACGAAGGCGATCGATCTCCACGTAGCCGAGCTCTGCGCCGCCGTCGGTCAACGTCCTGTTCTCGTAGTTGCAGAAGGCATATCGGCCTGCCGTTGCGCCTGACCGACGGATCAACGCCATGTTGCAGAGACGAACGACCTCGGCCCGGGTGGGCTCGTCGAGATCCGGCTCGACGAAGTGGATGTCCATCGACAGGAACGACTCGTTGAGCATCCCGCGGGCTCGCGTGTGCTCGATCACCGGGCCGGCCTCGATCTCGCCGAGGGCCCAGTCGGGTGCATCGGCGAGCCACCCGAAGATCGCGATCAACGAGAGCTGTCCGCTCGACCGACGGACTGTCCAGAGCTGAGCCGGATTCGACTCGCTCCATCGCACGACGCGCGACCACCAGGCCGACTCGGCGCAGCCCAGGACCGCCGCTGCCGTCTCGAGGTCGCCCGGCCGAAGGATGTCGTCGTAGTGGGTGGCGCTCGGTCCGAACCCCAACCGGATGCCCGGGTTCTCGATCAGGTCGCAGAGCTCGGTCATCGCCTCGGTCTCGCCCGCCGCAGAGCGCCCACGTAGGTGCTCGGCGATTCGGAGCACGAGTGCGCGATGGCGATCTGGGGCGACGAGACGCATGCGTGCGAGCAGTGCCTTGCGCAAGAGTCGATGGAGCGCAACGCGATTTCCCACCGGCTCGGCGATCGAGAGCTGGCGCAACTGCTGCCACGCAGCACGGGTGCGTTGACCGGGCAACACTGCCGCCAACAAACGCGCATCGGACAGCGGCGCGATCGCTGCGACGTGAAGCACGGCGAGATCGATTCCGTCGAGCTCGCTGCCTCCGAGATGCTCGAGAAGCTGGACGGCGAGGCGGTGCTCGTCCGCCGATGTCGCCGAGTCGAGCGGCACCGAGACGTTTGACGACGCGGCCTCTTCGGTGCAGGTGGCCCGAGCCGACGTGGCCGCCGCGAGGCTCAGCGCGAGCGGATAGCCCGCAGCCCAGGCAACGAGCTGGTCCAAGCGACGACCGCGAGCCAGCCCACGCGCGATGAGCACGTCGCGGGCGTCCGTGGCGCCGAGGGGGGCGAGGTCGATGGTGGAAACGATGTGCTCGAGTCCGTCCGCCGTCCACTCACGGGCCGGTCTCCGGCGGCCTGCGAGCACGACCACTGCGCTCGCCGGCAGCCGGCCGAGGATCACCTCGCGCAGTTTGAACCGCAACGCGAACAGCTCGTCGATCTCGTCGATGATCACCACCGGAGCGGACTCGTCCGACATCCCCGACAGGTCCGACGAAATCGACTCGACGTCGCCGAGATCGGCTCGGCCATCGAAGGTGTGCACCGGCCGGCCGATCGAGCGGGCCCGCCGGGCCACCTCGCGGAGGAGGGCGCTCTTGCCGATCCCTGCAGAGCCGTGGACGTAGACGATCCGCTGCGGACGGCCGCCAGCCAGGACATCATCGGTCACGGCCAACTCGCGCGTTCGTCCGACGAACCGCTCCGCATCGAGCCGGGCCGCCACATCGCCGAGTCTGGTCCCCGAGTCCGCCTCCTCGTCGTCGCCCGCGCTCACCATCGGTGATTGTGACACGAGCGACCCCGACGGGCTCAGCGCTAGGCTGGCGATTCCCTCACGGAGCGTTCACATGTCCACACGCGTCGAAGCACAGAAGTACATCGCCAGCAATCGCAAGGCGCGGTTCGACTACTCCATCCTCGACGTCTTCGAGACGGGCATCGTGCTGCAGGGCAGCGAGGTCAAGGTCCTGCGGCTCGGACACCTGCAGATCGCCGACGCATACGCCCGGGTGCTGGGCAACGAGATCTGGCTCGACGGTGTGCACATACCCCCGTACCTGTTCGCCCACGGCGTGGGTGCGCACAAGCCCGACCGTGCGCGCAAGCTGCTGTTGCACGCCGAGGAGATCGAACGCATCGCGGAGCGAGTGCAGAAGGAGCGCCTGTCGCTCGTGCCGCTGAGCTTCTACTTCAAGGAGGGTCGGGTCAAGGTCGAGCTCGCCCTGGCCGTCGGCCGCAAGAAGGGCGACAAGCGCAACGCGATGGCCGAGCGAGACGTCAAGCGCGAGATGGCGGTCGCCCTCGGTCGCCAACGCAAGGGCCGCGACTCGTAGCCGGCCATGCAGATCCAACGCTCAGCGGATCACCGCATCGTGCCGTGGGCCAATGGCCTCGGCGTCACCGCCGATCTGTTCTTGTGGCCGCCGGATGCCGGTGTGTGGATGTGGCGGCTCAGCATCGCCGACGTCACCGACGACGTGCCGTTCTCGGTGATGCCGGGCATCGACCGCCACATCACCGTGGCCCAAGGAGCGGGCATGACGCTGACGATCGACGGTGCGCCCCCCGTCAGGATGGACAGGACCTCTCCCCCGCTGTCCTTCGACGGCGAGTCGACCACCACGTGTCGCCTGCTCGATGGCCCGATCGCCGATCTCAACCTGATGGTCCGCCGCGGGATGCACGTCGGCTCGCTGCGGTTGGAACCACTCGCCGCCGGCCAGACGCTGACGACGGTCGTCGATGATGTCGCCGTCGTGGTGCTGGACGGTTCCGTTCGCGTCGCCCACGAGGATCTGCAACCGTTCGATGCCGTGCGGCTGGCGGGCGAAGCAACAGCGTTCGAGGCCGGCCCGACGTCGCTGTGCGCGGTGGCGTCCGTGCGATCGATCTGAGCTCCGTCAGCGCAGCCGCTCGTCGAGCACGACCTCGAACCGCTGCAGCTCGATCACCGATTCGTGCTGCGGATGAACGGGGTTGATCAGTACGTTGCGCTCGCCGCTGCGTTGGTCGACCAGGCTCGACGGGACACGCAGCGCGAGGGACGACGATGACCGCACCCACTGCTCACCGACTCGCTGGGTGACTGGCTGATCGTCGGCCCAGCCCTTCGTCAGCTGCCGAGGCCGCACGTCGGCGATCCACTCGTCGGGAATGTCGACCTCGATCGCTGTGTACACGACCCTCGCGCCGGCGAGGTGCACGGACAACTCGAGTGTCGCCAGAGCGAGCGAGTCGGCGGTGTAGACCATCCGCACGCCGCGCGGGTTCCAGCGGCCGGTGTATCGCGCTGCTCCCTCACCGTCGAACGCCGCTCGCGCATACGCGGTGGACACCATTCGCCAAACCCTCACGTCACGTCACATCGCATCCCGTGGTCAGGTGAAGACACCGTGCTCGAGCCGGCCGAGGAGATCGAACACCGACTCCGCGCCCACCTCGGTGGCGGCCACGTCGAACGGCGATCGCCCGTGCAGCGCTCGGTTTGGCACGGCCAGCCAGCTGCGGGCTTCGTCCTCACCACCGAGCACGCGTTGGGCGCGTCGCACGAGACGGCCGAGCCGGGCCACCCGGTCGCTCTCCAACATGTCGAACCGCCCGGATTGCTTGCGCCGCGCCCACGTGCGGGGCGCGACCTGCAGCCACTCCAGCAGCACCGGTGTGCTGACCCCGAGCGATCGTGTCAATTGAGCGACCAGCGCGACGGGCACGCCGTCACGAACGTTGCCCTCCGTCAGGTCGAACGCCGAGGTGACTGCCATGTGGCAAACACTATCACGCCATCTGGCACAGGCGGGCGACGTCATCGGTGAGTGGCGGGCCGAGATCGTCGCTTCGGCGATCGTCGGCGAGATGACCGTGGAGCGCGAGCAGCTCGTGGATGGCGAGGCGATCATCGGCGGTGAAGCCCGTCCGGCAACGGTAGCGGTGACCGTCGTCTCCAAACCGGTGCGGGTTCCACGGTCGACTCGGTACAGTCCACCGGACAAACATCAAACACGGGGCTGACAGGTTTCGACGTCAGTGTTGTTGTTCGATCATGCGACCCGAGTTGCTCAGACTCGCTAAA
>JAOBWQ010000130.1 GCA_025463425.1 Ilumatobacteraceae bacterium
GTCGTCCGTGCGGCGCTCGTGCCGAACTTGCGTGGCGCGCAGATGGCCATCGATGCGGGCGTGGACGAGCTCACGGTGATCATGTCTGCCTCTGCCGTGTACAACGAGCGCAACGTGCACATGACCCTCGACGAGTCGATCGCGCAGATCGCCGGCATCTGTGCCACGGAGGGTGTGCCGCCCGTCGATGCGGTGGTGTCGTGCTCGTTCGGATCGCCATACGAGGGCGACGTCGATCCAGCGTTCGTCGCATCGCTGTGCGCTCGCCTGCGCGACGCGGGTGCCGGCGCGGTGACCCTCGCCGACACCACCGGGATGGCCACGCCGCGGCGCATCGCCGAGGTCCTGACCGAGACCGGCAACGATGTCGGCCTGCACCTGCACGAGACCCGCGGGACGGGCGTGCTCAACGCCTACGCCGGCCTGCAGCGCGGCGTGACCCGCTTCGACTGCTCGGTCGGTGGGCTCGGTGGTTCGCCGTTCGCCGCCGGCGCCGCCGGCAACGTGGCCACCGAGGAGCTGGTCGCGTTGCTCGACGATCTCGGCATCAGCACCGGCATCGACGTCGAGGCGCTGATCAGCTCTGCACTGCTCATCGAGCAGCTCGTCGGGCATCCGGTGCCGAGCCGCGTCGCGCACGTCGGCACGCGGTCGCGCCGACCGGTGGCCGGATGAGCGCGCCGTTGGTGTCGCTGGCAGTCGCTGACGGCATCGCGCGGATCACGCTCGACTCGCCGACGACGCGCAACGCGCTCTCGGCACCGTTCCTGGCCGACTTCCATGCCGCGCTCGATCTCGCCCTCGTCGATGGCGTGCGCGTCGTGGTCGTCGGCCATGCCCCGCCGGTGTTCTGTGCGGGAGCCGACCTCAAGGAACGCACCGCTGGTGACGTCGATTCGACGCCCATGGCGCGAGCGATGGAACGGCTGATGTCCGCCGGCCAGGTGACGATCGCCGAGGTCTCCGGTCCGGTGCGCGCCGGGGGAGTCGGGCTGATGGCGGCCTGCGATCTCGTGGTCGTGTCGCCGGACGTCAACTTCGCGTTCACCGAAGTGCGCATCGGTGTCGCTCCCGCAATCATCTCGGTCCCCGTGCTGCGTCGGTGCCCGGCGTCCCGGCTGGCCGCCGCGTTCCTCACCGGCGAACCGTTCACCGCGGAAGTCGCGCTCGACATGGGTCTGGTGACGCACGTCGCCGACGACCCACGAGCCTGCGTCGACCGGCTCGTGACCGGCGTGCTGGCCGGCGCCCCCGGTGCGGTCGCGGCCACCAAGGAGCTGCTCTGGTCGACTGCCACCTCCGATGCCGGTGCCGAGCTGGCCCGGATGCAGGCCCTGTCCGATCAGCTGTTCCGCTCGGCCGAGGGTCAGGAGGGCATGCGCGCGTTCCTCGACAAGCGCTCGCCCAGCTGGAGGCCGGCCTGACCGCGACTGCCTGAGGCACGAACGAGCACGGCCCCGGTGGTCTCCCACCGGGGCCGTGCGTCAGACGTGTCGTGGTCTCGAGGTCGAAGCTCGATGGCTCAGAGGTAGTAGCCCGAGATGTCGATGATGAAGTCGGTGCTGCCTCCGCCGCCGGCGATGATCGTCAGCTGGCGGGACGCATCGAGGGTGAGGATGACGCCGTTGGCGAGGTTCTGACCATCGGCTGACCAGTTGATCGTCGAGGCACCGACCGTGGTGTTGCCGCCGGGGTTGACGACGAGGAAGCCGCCGCCCTTGGTGCCGGTGATCGTGACGTTGGCCGCAACAGCGGTGGCGCCGGCCGGGACGAAGTTGGCCTGCACGACAGCGCCGGTGGTCAGTGTCGCGTCACGCCGATCCGCCACGGAGATGGTGCGGTTCGAACCGGAGCCGAGCACGCCCGGGAGGGGCAGGGTCTGGCGGCTGTCGTACACGCGGCCCGGGGTCAGGGCATGGAACCCACCGGCGACGCCGGGCCCGGTGATCTTGCGCCACGTGCCGGGAGAGCCAGCGGCGACGCAGAAGTACAGGTCCCCGTCCACGCTCTCCAGTTCGCCGACCAGATGCGCATCGCTGCGGGTCGAGGGCACCGTCTTCGGGGAGTTGCTGATGAAGTTGTTGTTCGGCTGCAACCAGAGGTTGGCCTTGGTGGAGATGCTCGCGTGGATCGCGTAGTCGCCGCCGAAGGCACGCACGCCGACGAAGCCGGCCCCGGTGCCACCGGCGAAGATGCCGTCGCCTCCGGTACCGGAGGTCTTGATGCCGGTGCCGGCGGTTGCCGCCACGTTGGCACCGGTGCCGACGCCGGTTGCGACGATGCCGGTCGCGCCGTCGGCCTTCACGCCCACGCCGGCCGTCGAGGTTCCCCGAACGCCCGTACCGACGCCGACGTCGTTGTGGCCGACCACACCGGTGCCGTTCGCGTTCACGGCGAGGCCGTAGACACCGTTCAACTGACCGGCGCCGAGTGACGACCATCCGGCCAGGGCAGCGGGAAAGCTGCTGGACGTGGTCGGCAGCGCGCTGCCCGTCTGGAACAGGAAGGCGTTCGCCGTCGTCGACGAGCCGGTGTAGTTGAGGGTCGTCGGGTTGGCTGCACTTGTGGCCGCGATGCCGTTGTCGGCCGCGGCCGGCAGGGCGGAGACGACGGTGGCGCCGACGACGCCGATCGCCGCGGCGCCGGCGAGCTTCAGCATGCCGCGCCGGGACGAGGTGCGCTCGACCTCGGCCGACTGGCCGGCCTCGTCGGTCTCGGCCGACATCGGCGAACGCAGCGTCGACGACGTCAGCAGTTCGAGTCGTGCGGTCAGCTCGCTGAGCTTGCCTTCGAGGTCCTGGATCTTCTGGTCGTTGTTCATGTCTCTCCCTGAGAATGACGAATCGCTCACCGGGTGAGCGCTTGGTACGGGGGACACCGTAAAGATCCACGTCAGCGCTGTATTGAGTACCTGGTACTCACTCTGGGAGACGGGCCGCGAGGTGGCCGGGTGAGTAATCGCGATGCAAGGGCCCGGGCATGCCTGTCGGCCACTCGCCGCGCGGGTATGTGCTCTACGCGTGACGGGCGGTTCGGATCCGGAAGTCGACGGGGCAGGCACGGTCCGCCCGGGCGACGCCGCCGATCTGGCGGGTCAACGGGCCGGGCATCGTGTACCTCGGGGCGAGGTCGTAGCGGTCGATCAGCGCGGTAACGGCTGTCGTGATCGCCGAGATCGAGAACCGCTGCGCTGGGCAAGTGTGGATGCCGTGACCGAACGTGCTGACCAGCTCCTTGGCGGGCAGATCGCCGGCCAGCGCGAGGCGCCGGCCGGTGTAGTGCTGGGGGTCGAACGAGCCGAGCTCGGGCAGGGCGGTGGTGTTGGTGACCGACAGCATCGTCGTGATCAAGACTCCCGGGGACAACCGGTAGGTGCGATCACCCGTGTCGAAGTCGACCGGGCGCAGCACCTGACGCATCGTGATCGATCGCTGCGCGAACCGGATCGACTCGTACGCGTAACGCTCCAGCAGCGCCCGATCGCCGTCGCGGACGGCGGCGAGGTCGATCGGGTTGTCCAGCAGCCGGACCAACGTCCATGCCAGCGCGGCGAACAGGTTCGACTGCGATCCGAGGTGGAGGACGATCACGTCCCGCGCCACGAGCTGATCGTGGAGAGGCGCTGACACGTCGGCGAAGGACTCGTCGATGCGGTCGAGGAAGTCGGCCGGGCGCGCTGTCGCTCGCCTGCGGGCCGCGAGGATCTCGGCGACGATCACCTCGATCTCCTGCATCGCCACCCGCTCGCGTCGCTGATGTGTGGCGACCGTGACGACGGTGCGCAACGGGTGAACGAACGATTCGGCGGTGTCGAGTCGGTCGAGTGCATCGATCATCCGCTCGAAGTACCGGGGCGATGCGGCCTCCTGCCCGGCCCAGGAGGCGAGACCGAGGCGATGGCCGATCCGCCGTGCTTCGGCGAAGACCTCGAACGAACCGGACCGTCCCAGTCGGTCGATCTCGTCGGCCATCGCAGCCTCGAGGTTGGCGAGGTAGCCCTCGACCTGTTGGTTGCCGAACAGCTTGTGCGGCGGGTTGCGGATGTCGCCGAAAAGTTCGTTGGGCACCTTGGTGCGGATCATCGTGTACGTGGCCAACCCGAACGAGGCCTTGTGCTCTGGGACGGCATAGAGCTGCCGGACACCTTCAGCGCCGAACACGCAGAAGAAACGGTGGGCCAGCGCGTCGACCGCGAACGTGTCGCCGTGGCGAGCCCGTTGGCGAGTGAACCAGCCGGTCGGGTTGGCGAGCATCCCGGCGGCGGCGCCGACCCACGGCACGTGTGACCCGACGATGGCCGGCATCGGATCGATGGCCGGCAACACCGGCGGGCGCAGCCGCATCGCGTCACAGTAGGACGGCGGCTGGCCGACTTCGCTACGGCAGCTGGTGGACGACCAGGGGCAGCACGGCGGTGGCTCCGGCCTTGCGCAGCAGTGCAGCTGCCACGGTCATCGTCCAACCGGTGCGGTAGGTGTCGTCGACCAGCAGCACGGGGCCGCGTGGCACGTCGGCGTCGTCGGCCAGGGACAGGCGCTCGACGAGTGCGCGGACGCGTGCGCCGGAGGCCGTGTCGGTGGGCGGCACCGGGCCGTGCTGGCACAGCACGTCGAGGATGGGCAGTTTTCCGATCGTAGCGATGTGCTCTGCCGCCGAGTTGACCCGCAGCGGATGCTGGGCGGACGGCATCGGTACCACTGCGACAGGTCGTGGCCCCCACGTGCTCTTCCAGCGACGGAGGACCTCGACCAGGCCGTCCGCGATCGCGCCGTCGATCGGCGCGTCGGGACCGTCGAACCGGTTCAGCTCGGTGGCCCATCCCGGATCGTCGGCGAACGCGAGCGCCCGTCCTTCGCTGCAGGCGGCGATCTTGCCGCTCCAACCGGACAACCCTGCGGGCCAGAGCTTGCGTGGCTCGATGATCGCGTCGACGCCACGGGCGAACTGACGCACGGCAGCGCCCAGCGATGCCGACGGGTGCAAGCCGGGCTCTGGCAGGACGCCGGTGCAGAACGAGCACCGGCCGCACGGCGTGGGATCGGGATCGTCGAGCGCCTGCTGCAGGAACTGCATGAGGCAGCCGGCACCGGCGGCATAGCGACGCATCAGATCCGCCTCGGCGCGCCGTGTGGCACCGAGTGCCTCCCACTTCGCTGTGTCGTGCACGTAGGGCTCGCCGGTGGCGGCCCAGCCCTGGCCATCCTTGGACACGATGCCCGCCGCGGCGAGCAGCTTGAGCATGCCTTCCAAGCGGTTGCGGCGGATGCCCGTCGCGGACTCGAGTGTGGGCAACGAGGCGGGACCGTCGGCGAGCGCCGCGAGCGTGCGCTCGATCAACTGCGGATCGGGCACCGAGGCACTGGCGAAGTACTCCCAGATCCGCTCGTCGTTCTCGGCGGGCAGCAGTACCGCGACGGCGGTCTCGAGCGCGCGTCCGGCCCGCCCGACCTGCTGGTAGTACGCGACCGGCGACGAGGGCGAGCCGACGTGGATGCAGAACGCGAGGTCGGGCTTGTCGTAGCCCATTCCCAACGCCGACGTGGCCACGACCGCCTTGAGCTCGTTGCGGCGGAGGCGATCCTCGATCTGGATCCGCGCGGGTGCGTCGAGCCGGCCGGAGTACGCGGCGACCTCGAAGCCTGCCGACGACAAGAAGTTGGCGACGCGATCCGCCTCGGCGACGGTGAGCGTGTACACGATGCCGGAGCCGTCCAAGCGGCCGAGTGCGTCGGCCACCCACGCCCACCGGTCCAGCGCCGTCAGCCCGGGAACGACGGCGAGCCGCAACGACGTGCGTGCCAGGCTGCCCCTGAACGTGACGGTGTGCTCGCCGAGTTGCTCGGCGACATCGGTGGTGACCCGAGCGTTCGCGGTTGCGGTGGTGGCCAGCACCGGCGTACCCGGCGCGAGCGAGAGCAGATGGCGGGTCAGGCGCTGGTAGTCGGGGCGGAAGTCGAAGCCCCAGTCGGAGATGCAGTGCGCTTCGTCGATGACCACCATGCCGGTGGCGGCCAGCAGCCGAGGCAGGCGGGCCTCGAACCGCGGGTTGCCCAGCCGCTCCGGCGACACCAGCAGGACATCGACCTCGTTCGCGTCGACTCGGGCCAGCACGTCGTCCCAGTCCTCGAAGTTGGTCGAGTTGATCGTGGCGGCGACCAGCCCGGCGCGTTCGGCCGCGCTGACCTGATCGCGCATCAGCGCCAGCAGCGGCGACACCACCAAGGTCAACCCGGCGCCGGACGCACGCAACGCAGAGGTGGCAGCCCAATAGACGGCCGACTTGCCCCAACCCGTCGCCTGCACGACCAGCACCCGCTGGCGGTCGGTGACGAGGGCTCGCACGGCCTGGACCTGATCATCGCGTGGCACGGCGCCCGGCCCGGCCAGCGCGCCGAGGATCGTGGTGAGGTGCTGGGCAGCGTCGTCGGCTGCGACCGGGTGAAGTGCTCCGGTGTTCATGACGTCGACCCTACGCCGGGGGTGTTGCGGAGCGCCCAGAGCCCGGTTCTGACCTGTCGAAAGCGCGCTGTGAGGGGCTGGAACTTGCGCGGAACGGGAGTTCCGGCGCGGTCAGTCGGGGTCAGAGGACGACGACTTCGGTGCCGATGTCGGCGAAGGCCCACACGAAGTCGGCGTCGGCGTTGGCCTGCCGGGTGCAACCACCGCTGAGGCGGGTGCCGAGCTGGTCCTCGGTCTGGTAGGCCGTGCCATCGGCCTTGTGGATGGGGATGCCATGGAAGCCGATGTTGCCGATGTGGGTCTTCTGGTAGCGGACCATGTGCGGCAGGATCGCCTTGCCGTTCCACGCGGTGGAGGTCTCCGACTTGCTGTACACGTGGTCGATGCCGGGGACCTCGTTGTTGTACTGACTGCCGGAGACGAGCCACGAGCGGATCAGGTGGCCGTCGGCCGCGACCGCCCACACCCGCTGCTGGGCACGGTCGTAGACGAGGCGCTTGCCGGAGCCGGGATCGGCGGGCTTGGGCGGGATCGCGTTGCCGATGCTGGACACGGTGGACAGCGGGAAGCCGAGCTCGTCCTTGGTGCCGGGGGCGGGCTTGGGCGTGTGGACCACGAGCGACTGCTCGTCTGGCCAGATGCCGAGCGAGATCGCCGACTCGCGGCCGGCGATGCCGTCGACGAACAGGTTGCGGTCGGTCTGCAGCTTGCGGACCGCAGCGGTGGTGGCGGGGTCGAACGTGCCCGATGCCGGGCCGGAGTAGAAGCCTGCGGCGATCAGTGCGTTCTGCAGGCAGGTCACGCTCGCGCCGGTGCTGCCCTCGCGGACCGACTGCTCGGTCAGCTTGCAGTCGGTGCCCGAGGCGGCTGTCGGCTCGTCGAGGTCGACCGAAGGAGCGGCGGATGCATCTGCCGTCGCCGTGTCGGCTGTGCCGGCGATCGCCGCGGCGACGGTGCTCTCCGTCGAGGCGCCGTTGTCGATGCCGACGGCGGAGTTGGCCGGTACGACTCCAGCGACCGAGCCGGATGCGGCCACCTGAGCTGCTGCGACGGTGCCGGACGTACCGGCCGCGGCGGTGTTGGCGGTGGCCAGGGACTTCTTGTCCCCGTCCTGGGCGAACGCGATGATGCCCCCGAGAGCGACCGATGCGACCAGCACGGCCACCAACGCGCTGTGCCGCGACTGGCGAACGTTGCCGCTGGGCCGGGCGTGGAGGGGATCGCGGGAATTCATGGGTGCGGCATCATCCAGGTGTCGTGAGCAGGGCAACGTGCCGCGCCGAGCGCGGAACGGGGGGTTCCGGGGAGAAATCATACCCCAGCGCCCTGAGGAGTCATGGTTCACTCCCCGGTGACAGTTGTCAGCGACGTCGTCCGAGCTCACCGGTCACGGCCCGATGTAGGAGGCCCTCGGTCGGAAGCGGAGTGGTGCTTCCTGGTACTCCTCGATCGCGTGGGCCAGCCAGCCGGCGATCCGGGCGATGCCCATCACGACTTCGCCCCCGTCCGCGGGCATGCCACCGACCATCGCCATCGAAGCGAGCGCGAAGTCGACGTTCGCGGCCCTGTCGAGGCGTTGACGGACCGCGTCGTGCACGTCGTCGACGACGGACAGCGCTCTCGTCCGTCCGGACACCTCGCGCAGGAGCCGCAGCAGCACGACCGCGCGGGGATCGGCGTCGACGTACACCTTGTGGCCGAACCCCGGGATCCGCTGGCCCGAGTCGACCACTTCGGCGACGGCGCGGGCTGCGCCGATCTCGGTGGCGCGTTCCAGCATCGCCCGAACTGCGACGCTGGCGCCGCCGTGGAGCGGTCCGCTCAGCGCGCCCTGGCCGACCATCACCACGGCCGTTGGATCGGCCCACGTCGAAGCCGCGACGCGGACGGCAAGCGTCGAGGCGGCCAGCTCGTGATCGGCGAGCAGCACGAGCGTTGCGTTCAAGAGGGTGAGCATGCCGGGCTGCGGTCGCTGAGGCGAGAGCCGCAACCACAGCCTCCCGGCGATCGAGTCGCGCACAGCGCGCCGCTCTTCGCCGGCGCCGGGCAACACCAGTTGGGGTACGCGCCCTGCACTGACGCGTGGGAGCGAGTCGGTGAGGGTCGCGATCAGTCGCCGGCCGGACGCTGCGACCGATGGTGCGTCGCGACCCTCGGCCATCGGCAGACGTGTCGAGGCGATCGCGGCGGCCACGCGCAGGGCGCCGACGAGGTCGCCGGTGACCGGGACGTCGATCGGTTCTCCGGCCCACGGCCCAGCAGTCGAGGTTCCGGGCATGGTGTCGGGCATGGTGCCCAACCACAGCCAGTCGGCGACCTCCTCGAACGTGTGCGTCACGGCCAGCTCACTGCTCGGCACACCCCGATAGCGGACGCCGTGCGGCGACAGCGACGTCAGGCGGGTCTCGATGAGCATGTTCAGCGACGTGCTGCGACTGCTCTGCCGCGGCCGGCCACGACGGGCGAGATCCTCGATGGCTCGCGCGTCGTAGAAGCTGGAGCGGCCGTCTGCGGAACGTTCCCGCTGGACCAGTCCACGGCTGACGTAGGCGTACAGCGTCTCGACCTTCACGCCGAGCCGCTTGGCCGCCTCTTGCGTCGTCAGTCCCGGCACGTGGTGGATCATAATCAACGTTGACTTCGATGGCGGGGCGTCGCACCGTGAGGGCATGACCGTTCTCGATCCCATCGCAGCCGAGCCACCTACGATCGACGTACCCCGTGGCCTGAAGGGCGTCGTCGTCGCCGAGACCACCGTGGGCGACGTCCGCGGTGAGGAGGGCTTCTACCACTACCGCCAGTACTCGGCCATCGACCTCGCCGAGCAACGTCCCCTCGAGGACGTGTGGCGGCTGATGATCGACGGCGCGCTCCCCATCACGACGGCAGAGCGCGCTGCGTTCGTCGCCGAGGTGTCGACGTTGCGCTCGGTGCCGCCGGCCGTCGCCGCGGTGCTGCCGTCGATCGCGCACGTCAGCGAACCGTTGGAAGGGTTGCGGACAGCGCTCTCACTCGCGGCCGCGGATCGAGGGATGCGTCCGAACATCGACATCGGCCACAACGCCCAGCGCGCCGACGCCCTGTTCCTCTGCGCGGTCACGCCCACGCTGCTGTGTGCGCTGCACCGCCTGCGCGCCGGTCTGGAACCGGTCGCGCCGCGGTCCGACCTCGGCTACGCGGCCAACTATCTGTGGATGATGAACGGCGCGGAGCCCTCGCCGGATCACGCTCGGGCGATCGAGCAGTACCTGATCTCCACCGTGGATCACGGCTTCAACGCCTCGACGTTCACGGGGCGCGTCGTCGCATCGACCGGGGCCGATCTCGGAGCTTGTGTCACCGCGGCGATCGGGGCCCTGAGCGGCCCGTTGCACGGGGGCGCCCCGAGCCGGGCGCTGGCGCTGCTCGACGAGGTCGGGTCGCCGGCGCGCATCGACGAGGTGATCCGTCCCATGATCGTCGAAGGGGCGAAGATCATGGGCTTCGGCCACCCCGTGTACCGCACCGACGATCCGCGATCGGTCATGTTGCGCGGCGTCGCGCAGCGCATCGCTGTCGACGCGAAAGCGCGGGCGTTCGTCGACTTCGCGATCGAGGTCGAGGCCGCGGTCCTCGGCCTGCTCGACGAGCTCAAGCCGGGGCGTCGGCTGCACACCAACGTGGAGTTCTACGCGGGCGTGGTGATGGAGCTCTGCGGCGTGCCCCGTTCGATGTTCACACCGACGTTCGCATCGAGCCGAGTGATCGGCTGGTGCGCGAACATTCTCGAGCAGGCGGCCGACAACAAGATCATTCGCCCGAGCGCGCGGTACGTCGGAACGCCGGCGCCGCAAACCTGCCCGCCCTTGCGATGAACCCGCCGTTACATTGACCACATGCCCGACGCCGAGCGCGAGATCACCTCGCCCCCGGCGCGCATCGGGCTCGTGCTCGGTGCCGGCGGCGTCGCCGGCGGCGCGTTTCACGCCGGCGTCCTCGCCGCCCTCGCCGAATCGACCGGATGGGATCCACGCTCGGCTGAGGTGATCGTCGGGACATCGGCCGGCTCGATCGTGGCGATGTCGCTGCGTGCGGGGCTGTCTGCCGCGGACGGCCTGGCGCGTGCGCAGGGGCGCTCGATGTCGGCCGAGGGGGAGGCGCTGCTGCGCACGATCGGCCCGATCCGCCGGCAGCCGCTGAAGCCCGCCAACCACTCCCGACGTCCGACCCAGCTGGTCGGCGCCCTCGCGCGTGCGGCGGCGCGGCCGTTCACTGCAGCTCCGTGGACGCTGCTGACCGGCCTGCTGCCCGAGGGTTCGGTCAGCACCGAGTTCATCTCCTCCGCAGTCGCCGGGATGTTCTCCGCCGAGTGGAGCGAGGAGCCGTTGTGGATCTGCACGGTGCGGCAGTCCGACGGCCGGCGCGTCGTGTTCGGACGCGATGGTCGCGTCGGCCCGTTGCCCGACGTCGTTGCTGCCTCGTGTGCCATCCCCGCGTTCTTCGCCCCGGTCCTCGTCGACGGCGAGGCCTACGTGGATGGTGGCTTGCACTCCCCGACGAACGCCGACGTGCTGGCCGACAAGTCGCTCGGTCTCGACCTCGTGATCATCAGCTCGCCGATGTCGGCGAGCGGCAGCAGGATGAAGATCGGGCGCGGTCAGCCGGTGCGCCGGTGGTCGAGCGCGTTGCTCGATGCGGAGGTGCTGCGCCTCCGTCGGCGCGGCATCCCGGCGTTGGCGTTCCAGCCGACCGAGACCGACGTGACGATGATGGGCACCAACGCGATGGATCCGACCCGCCGGGCTGCGATCGCGGCGCAGGCGCGAGTGTCGACGTTGCGTCGGCTTGCACGCGCGGACACCCACCTCCGGCTGGCTGCCCTGCGCCGTCAGCCGGTCTGATCGGGCCGGCCGATCCCCCAGTGCTCGGCCAGCAGCTCGAGGCTGCGCACGCGGGCGGAAAGGTCGAACGCGACCGCCGTCACCATCAACTCGTCGGCACCGGTGCGTTGGGCCAGAGACTCGAGCTGGGCGATCACCGTTGCCGGATCGCCGATGATCCGGTTGCTCGGCAGCCGGTTGGCCTGATCGATGTCGGGATGCCGTGCGGAGTCCGTCGGTGACGGCAACGGGATGAACCGGTCGGTGCGCCGACCGAGCGCTGTCAGGCGTCCGGGCGCACCGTGCCACTCGGCTTGCTCAGCGGTGTCCGCGACGAGGACGTTGGCGGTGACGATCATGTACGGCACGTCGAGCGCCGCGGACGGCCGGAACGAGCTGCGGTACAGATCGGCCGCCTGCAACGTGCCGCCCATGTCGAAGTGGTGGGCGAACCCGAACGCCAATCCCAACTGGCCGGCGAGCTGCGCGCTGAACCCGCTCGAGCCGAGCAGGAAGACCTGCGGGAAGGTCGTCGCGGCGGGCGTCGCGCGGAAGCGGTCCCACATCCCCTGCTCGGTGCGCGGATCGCCGAGCAGACCCATCAGATCGACGAGCTGCTGCGGGAAGTCCTCGGCGCCGAGGGTGTCAGGGGAGCGGCGGAGCGCTGCCGCAGTCGACTGGTCGGTGCCCGGCGCGCGCCCGACGCCGACGTCGATGCGGTGCGGGTGCATCGCCTCCAACATCGCGAACTGCTCGGCGACGACGAGCGGAGCGTGGTTGGGCAGCATCACGCCGCCGGACCCGAGCCGGATCCGTTCGGTCAGCGCAGCGAGGTGGGCGATCAGGACCGTCGGTGCAGTGCACGCCACTGACGGCATGTTGTGGTGCTCGGCCACCCAGAACCGGGTGAAGCCGAGCGCGTCCGCCCGGCGAGCCAGCGCAGTCGTCGTGGCGAGCGCGTCGGCGCTCGATGCACCGTCGACCAGTACGGACAGATCGAGGACGGACAGCGGCACCCGGGACGCACTCATCCGGCCACGGTACGGCTGTCACACCGATTGCGTACGTTCACGGGATGAGCGTTCGAGACGACCTCGTTCGGATCATCGACGACGTGCTCGGCGACGATCCCCGTACCGCGCTGTTGGCCTACCACCGGCTGACAGCGCACGAGCTGCCGTGGCTGGAGCAGCGAGTGGTGATGCACGCGCGCGCCAACGACTGGAACTGGGCCACGATCGGCAGGCTGCTCGGCCGAACGCGACAGAGCATGCGTCAGCGGTTCGACGGTGCGACCCTCGCCCTTCGCCCGGACCCGCATCTGCAGAAGCATCGCCAGGAGTCGGCGTATCGGCGCATCGCGGAGGACGTCCGCCGTTCGTACGACGACGACCCGATCGGCTGGTGATGTGTACGTCGAGCGTTGGCGACCCTGCACTGAAGTGATGAACTGAGGTGATGCACTGAAATGGGGGCGGTGCTGCGAGCCCAGACGGCTCCGGCGGCCAGGTCATTCGGTCGGCTGATGGCCGAGCGTCGCGGCGTGGCCTGGGCCGGACGGCCTGTCGGGTGCACCCGGGACATGTCCCCGTTTGCTGCGGCGACAGTTTCAGTTGTCGCGCCGACAACCCAGCCACCCGCCTGGCGAAACGGATGAGAGCCCCGGGGGAGTCGCATCGCCCCAGCTGACGGCGCGAGGCGTTGACCCCGGAAGCGGCCTCCGCAGGATGAGCCCGTCGCAGCGTCGCCCCCGTCGTTGCGGGGTTTCGCGGTCAGGGCGTGCGCCAGGCGGCAGGCAACGGTCACTCGCCGACGAGGAGGGCCGCGAGCCGGGTCAGCCCGTCGATGTCGTGCACGTCGATCTCGAGCAGCCGGACCTCGGTGATGTGCACGCCGCTGACGACATCGGTGAGGGCGGCCATCTCGTCGCGCTCCGAGGTGGCGAGGGCGAGCAGCTCGCGGTGGTAGGCGACGTGCTCGGCGAGGGGGCCGTCACCGAG
>JAOBWQ010000137.1 GCA_025463425.1 Ilumatobacteraceae bacterium
GGCGTCACGTCGCTCGTCCAGGCCGGGTTCGAGACGCTGGTCGAGGCCGGCTACCAGCCGGAGATGGCGTACTTCGAGTGCCTCCACGAGGTCAAGCTGATCGTCGACCTGATGTACGAAGAGGGCATCGCCGGGATGCGCTACAGCATCTCCGACACCGCTGAGTACGGCGACGTCACCCGCGGACCTCGCGTCGTGAACGCGAAGACGAAGCTGGAGATGAAGAAGATCCTCAAGGAGATCCAGACCGGCAAGTTCGCCAAGGAGTGGATCGCCGAGAGCGAGAGTGGCCGCGTCAAGTTCAACGAGCTGCGCGCCGCAGGTGCCGCGCACCAGATCGAGAAGGTGGGCAGCGAGCTGCGCAAGATGATGCCGTTCCTCGGCGCAGGCAAGCAGAAGGTGTCCGACATCTCCGGAGGTTGATCGCACCGGTCGACGACCGCTGGAGGCCTTGCGATGTGAACGTGTGCATCACAAGGCCTCCAGCCGCGTCCGGGCACCGGTGACCGTCTCGGATGCGAACATCCCGTTGAGGTCGAGACTGCTCGCGCAGACGGTGGTGGCTCGGCCACAACGGCGCGAGTGTGGTGGACGTTCGTTGGACGGAGTTCGAGTTCGATCGGCGCATGGTCGCTCGACGTCTCGCTCTGCTCGCCGCCGTCCTCGCCTCCAGCGTCGGTAGCTGGACGGTCCCGACCGCCGCGGCGGCCCCCGCGCGCACGGCTGCGAGCTCGCCCGCGAACTCGACGTCGACCGCGCCTGCGGGCACGATCACGGCCGATGTCCGGCAACTGACCCAGACCCAGGTCGTCGACACGACGTCGGGCGCCGGCTACACGCCGCTGGTGCCGGCCCGACTCCTCGACACGCGAGAGAGCGGGGCGCCGATCCAACAGGGTGGTTCGATCGATCTCGTCGTGACGGGCGTCGGCGGCGTCCCGACGACGAACGTCGATGCGGTGGTCCTCAACGTCACCGGCACCGACAGCACGGCCGATTCGTTCATCACGATCTGGCCCACCGGGGGACCGCGCCCGCTGGCATCGAACCTCAACCTGCCGAGCGCGCAGACCGTGCCGAACCTGGTCGTCGCCAAGGTCGGCGTCGACGGCAAGGTCTCGATCTACAACAACACGGGCGCCACCCACATCGTCGTCGACGTCCAGGGCTGGTTCGCCTCCGGTAGCGGGTTCACCGCGCTGGTGCCGTCACGTCTGCTCGACACTCGCGACAGTGGCGCACCGCTCGGTGAGGGTGCGTCGATCGATCTGAAGGTGACCGGGGTCGGTGGCGTACCGGTGACGGGCGCCAGCGCTGTCGTCCTCAACGTGACGGTGACCGAGCCGTCTCGCGCGTCGTTCCTGACCGTCTGGCCGGCGGGCGATCCACGTCCCCTGGCATCGAACGTCAACATGGCTGCCGGCCAGACCGTGCCGAACCTCGTCGTCGCGCGGATCGGGGCCGATGGCAAGGTCTCGATCTACAACAACACCGGCTCGACCCATGTCGTGGTCGACATCGCCGGCTGGTTCACCCCGGACTCCGGGTACACCTCGCTGGTGCCGGTCCGGTTGCTCGACACCCGCGCGAACGGTGGTGACCCACTCGGTGCGGGGGCCCCGCTCGATCTCGAGGTCACGGGCGTCGGCGGTGTGCCGGTCGGCGCGAGTGCCGTCGTGCTGAACGTGACCGCGACCGATCCATCGGACTCGAGCTTCCTCACGGTGTGGCCCGCCGGCGAGCAGCGGCCGTTCACCTCGAACCTCAACATGGTCGCCCACCAGACCGTCCCCAACTCCGTGATCGCGAAGGTCGGCGTGAACGGCAAGATCTCGATCTACAACAACGCGGGCACGACCCATGTCGTCGTCGACGTCGAGGGTTGGTTCGCTCAGAACACCGGGGCGGTGGACACGGGCCGCGACGTCGGTTGGCGCTTCGTGCCCAACCAGGTCCTCGTCGCTCCGGGGACCAAGCGCCTCGTGCAGCTCGTCCAGACCGGGCTCGATGGCGTCGCGACCGGATCGGAGCTGCCGGAAGGCATCACCTTCTCGATGTCCGGCACGGACGGCGTCGTCACAGCGCGGACCGTCGGCGGGGGCTTCGTCGAGCTCGATGCCGGAACGACGATCCAGTCCGTCGTGGTCGGCGCGCACATCCCCGACGTGCCGCTCGCGCCGACGGTGGCGGTGACCGTCGCGAGCCTCAAACCCGGTGTCGTCGAGATCGACGATGCCGCGGTCGCCTTCCCACCGCCGGGGATCCCGCTCGACGGTGATCTGGACAAGATCCTCGGCCCGGGAGTCGACGCGAGCGGTGTCGGCCCGTTCACGTGGGCGCAGATCCAGGCCCGGCTGAACCTTCCTGACTCGGACTTCGGTGGGCTCACCGGCGATCCGCTGGGCGGCCTCAGTGCGCAGTACCCCGTCGTGCTGCACGGCGACGCGCCGCCCGTCGGCACGCTGATCGTCGGCAACGGCGCGTCGTCCATCACCGGCCGGGTCGTCGCCTCGCCGACGTTCCCGTCGCTCACGATCGACGGCTACAGCCTCGTCACGGTCGAGCTCGTCGGGCTGCAGGAGATCTATCAGGAGATCCACTACTCGCTGACGTATCAGGACCTCGTCGACATCGGCGCCGCGCCAGCCGTCGTGGACACCAACCCACCGATGCCTGCACCGACCGCGGCCGCGCGTGCAGCGGACCCGGCGACGGGCTCCGGGCCGCCGCGTCCGACGCACTCTCCGGGCGATGATCCGCCCGCGGACTCCGACCACGTCGCCGGACCCGGTGACGTGGTGCAGCAGGGCTCGACCGACACCAACGATCGTTGCACCGTCACCCGCGGGGCCGGACTGTTCGAGTTCTCGCCGGTGTTCACGGCGGACACCGTCCCCACGCTCAACGTCGCGCTCGACATCAACGCCGGCGAGGTGGATGCGTTGCGTCTGGAAGTGGGTGCTGCCCTCAACTTCGGCTTCAGCCCCAAGGTCAAGGTCCAGCCGACGGCCAGCCTGCAGTTCGAATGCCCGTTCGGACGCGTCTCCGGCCTGCGGGTCACCGCGCCCGGTCCACTCGCGGCGTTCATGTCCCTGTTCGTCAACGGCGACCAGAAGTCGCGTCTCGCGGCGACGCTGGCCGGCGGACCGAAGTTGGAGGCCGGGATGGAGTGCAGCCTCACGATCTCGATGGTCGCAGGGTTCAGCTACGAGCGCTCCTCCGGCACCACGGACATCAGCAAGGGCGACGCGAAGGCGGGCTGCAAGCCGGTGTGGGATCCGTCTGCCAACGTCGGCGACGGAACGGTGGGAGTGCAGTTGGACGTGACCTTCGGTCTGCCCCTCGTCGCAACGGCCGGCGTGCAGCTCGGTGGCGTGGTGGCCGAGTCCATCAGTCGGCTGCTGTCGTGGTTCAACAAGGGCTTCGAGCGGCTCGGCGCAGTGGACGCAGCCACCGCGGAGATCACTCCGCAGCTGCACATCACGGTCGAGAACGACGTCAACGCGATCGCGTTCCGCGGAGCCAAGTCGGGCTTCACCGCGGAAAGCGTCGGCAAGGTGTACTTGAACGTGAAGCCACTCTCATGGATCCTGAAGAGGTTCGGGGCCAAGGATGGTGCGTTCACGCTGACGCTGTACCAGCAGACGTTCCCGATCACGAGTGCATACGCCGCGCTGAACTCGACGCGCATCGAGTCGACGATCGATGGCGAGGACGTTGCCCAGTCGCCGGCGATCTACGTCCAGGCCGACGATCAGCTCGACATCGTCAGCACGCTCGCGCCGGCCAGCAAGGGCGTCGGGTTCATCACCTTCCCGATCACGACCGCCAAGCTCTACGAGGTCCAGTCGGGAGGTGTCGTCGAGGCGTCGGACATCTTCCCGGTCGAGGTCGTCGCGTCGAAGGGCGCCGAGGCCGCGTACGGCAAGACGAGCATCGAAGTGCGTACCAAGATCACCAAGGCGATGTGCGATCAGCTGCGCGACGAGCCGAAGGAGTTCGTGCTCGTCGGCGATGCACCCTTCAACCTGTTCGTCGAGGTCTCCGCGCCCGCGTACGGCGGCCGGTTCGAGATCCAGTGCGTCGACGGGAAGATCGCATTCGATCCACTCACCATCGATGCGCTCGACCCGAACGTGCCCACCACGGTCCACGTCATCAGCAGCGGCGCCAAGGACGACGAGGCCAAGATCACCGGACGGCCGGATTGGCTCGGGATCGATCCCGGCATCATCCCTCTGACGGGCAATCCCGCCAAGGACGCGAAGTCGGACACCGAGGTCGAGCTCACCGTGCTGGACCAGAGCTCGCACTGCGTTGCATCGCGCACGGCGAAGCTGACCGTCACCACGAAGAAGCGTGGCAAGAGCGAGCTGACGATCACCGAAGCGAACCCGTGCTACGTGAGGTGGGCGCTTCCCCAGGTCACCGCGCCATCCGGCGTCGGGGCGGTCGACGTGACGGCCGACCTGCTCACCAAGGGACGTGACGACGACTTCACCAACGTCGAGGTCGATCCCGATGCGGCCGACTGGCTGTCCGTGAGCCCGTCCGGACAGCTCGCCCTCCCGGACACCCACGACGCGCAGACGACCACGACCTACACGTTCACCGTCCAACGACGCGACCGCAAGTGCGTCACCCAACTGCCCCGTTCGGCGACGATCCACATCCACACCGCGACCCGAGGCGACACCGACCTCAAGATCATCGATCCGAAGGTCGAGGCGTACGAGGACTGCGGCGCACGGTTCACGCCGAGCCGCGTGGCCGACACCGGCGTCTCCCAGCTGACGGTGCGCGACGACCAGCTCGCCGACGACACGGCGACATGGTCGATGGACGACATCGGCTCGCTCCCGGATTGGCTCTCGGTGACCCCGCAGTCCGGCAACGTGTCGTCCGCAAGCCCGGCGTCGGTCCACTTCGTCGTGCTGCCGACCCCGTACGACCACTGTGTCGGCCGGCCGCAGGTGAGCTGGGCGCTCTCGGCAACGGTCGTCGTGCAATCCGACAACGACCACGGCCCGAAGACGCTCCCGGCTCGGGTCAGCGTGACCCGACCCGCGATAGCGCCGGACAACTGCCCGCGCGCCAACGGCGCCGCCGTCGGTGATCCGCACATGACCTCGATGGACGGCATCTCCTTCGAGGGTCAGATCCTCGGCGAGTACATCTACGCCCGGTCGCCGGCCGGCGCCGCCAACCCGTACCAGATCGTGGTGCGGACCCAGCCGACCAGCGGTGCCGTCACCGTCCAGGCTCCGACGAGCGTCACAGCGCTCGCGATCACCCAGAGCGACCACAAGGTCGAGACGTACCGTGCCGCGAACGGCGGTCACGACGTGTTGATCGACGGTGTGCTCACGACCGTCGTGGACGGTGTGCCGCTCGTCGTCAGCGACACGATGTCGGTCACGAGGACGGGCATCGAGATCCGCTTCGACATGCCGGGCATCACGGTCAGCCTGAGCAACACCGGCATCTACAACCTGCGCATCGCGGCCTCGATCGGTACGCCGATGGAGGGCCTGCTCGGCAGCCCGGACGGCAACGCGGCGAACGACTTCGTCTCGCCGGCCAACGTGTCGTACACCGTCAGCCAGATCACAACCAACCAGGTGCCCCAGTTCTACGACTACGTGACCTCGTGGCGGATCACCGACATCGCCCAGTCGCCCTTCACCCGCCACTACGCGCAGTTCGGTGCGGCCAACCCCGGTTTCTCGCAGCAGATCCTCGACGACTTCGGGCCGGGGGTCGACGCCGCGCTGGGCGGCCAGAGCCGGATCTGCTCCGGTGCGCTGACCACCCAGCAGCGCTACGGCCTCGCTCTCGAGCTGTCGATCGGCTCGTCGGTGGCGCAGCTCGGCGGGTACATCTGCTCGTACAGCGTCGCCGGCACCGTGACAGCCGACGGAGGCCTGCCCTCCTCCGGCCTGCGGATCACCGTCGACGGCATCGGGCTGCGTCCGTGCGTCACCACCTCCGGGCTCGACGGCCGCTACGTGTGCACGATGGCGGTCGACCTCGCCGAGGTCAACGCCGTGGCCGGAACCGGTGACGTGCTGCCGATGACCGTCAGCGTGAGCGGAACATGGCCGGGCGTGACAGCGCCCGCTGCCACTGGCTCCACCGTGTTCACGACGAAGGCGCCACTGGCGAGCGGGCCGACGAGCAACACGGTCGACCTCAGCATCGATCCCAACAGCGTGCCTCGACTCGACGTCAGCGGCACCGTGATGGGTGACGGCGTGCCGATCGCCGGCCCGCGCTTCTTCAGCGTCGCCGCTTTTGACGCGGTCGGCGCGATGGTGCAGTCGACCTCGGAGAACGCCGATGTCGACGTCGACTCCGGTCGCTTCTCGTTCAGCCGGTTGCTGCCACCCACGGCCGTTCGCGCGGTGGTGACGACGACGCTGTCCTCGCCCGAGAACGAGACGTACACGATCGAGGCCACCTCGCTCGTCGGCGGCCGCAACGCGGTGACGCTGAACGTCGCATCGAGCCCCGTGCATCTGCACGTGACCGGCACGCTGATCGACGAGAACGGAGCCTCACTGTCGAACGTCCCGTTGATCGTGATGTTCCGCTCGTCGACGGGCGTCGTGCTGAGCTCGCAAGGCCGTGACGTGACGGCCGATCCCACGACGCATCGCTACGATGCCGACTTCATCGGGCACTCGGGTGCCACGTCCGCCGACCTCACCGCCACGGTCGGGGCGGTCAACGAGACGTTCACGGCGTCGGTCTCCGGTCTGGTCGACGGCACCAACCCGGCCCAGACGTTCGACGTCAGCACCGCGCCGGTCCGTCTGGCGCTCACCGGTCACGTCGTCGATCAGGACCGGCACGGTCTCCCCGCGACCTTCCGGATGGACGCGTTCTTCTTCGACTCGGCCGGCAACCTCGTCACCGAGATCCGCAACGCGCAGAGCGTCACGCCGGACGACGCAGCGAGCGGCCACTACGCGACGAACTTCACCGGCCACCGCGCCGCGGTACGTGTGCTGCTGCGGACGTACGTCGGTGCGGTCGGCGAGTACGTCGAGCAGAACATCACCGGTCTGCACCACGGGGCCAACTCCGCGACGTTCGAGATCCAGTACGGCAATCCCGTCGTCACGATCTCCGGCAAGCTGACCGGGCCGGGCAACACCAAAGTCAGCGACCAGGTGCCGATCCGGGTCATCGGCACGGACGCCGGCGATGCCGAGATCTACAACCACGTTCAGTTCCCGACCCTCGACCCGGACGGCGCCTACCACGTCACGGTGACGATGAGCACGCTCGTCACCAAGGTCTCGGCGATCGCGCAGATCGGCGTCAGCCAGTCCGACTGGTTCCACCTCGACCCGGTCGTGGTGCATGCCGGGGCGAACACGATCCCGTTCGACGTCGACTACCGGCCCGCGACGGTCACGATCACGGGCACGATCCTGAAGTCGGTCGGACCGCCGGCCGTGCCGATCGCCCCGACCTACCTGCCGATACCGCTCGGCATCGGCGCCTACTGGCCGGACGACGGCGGGGAGCTCGGCCAGTTCTTCTACACCCAACCGAACGTCGTCACCCTCGACTCCAACGGTGGCTACTCGTTCGACGTGACCCTGCCGCTCAAGACCACGTCGGTCGAGGCCCGGCTGTTCATCACCGGCCGCCAGGACACCGTCACGATGGTGGCGGGCTTCACGCCCGGCACGCACCGGACGATCACGCTCAACGCGGTCCACAACCCGCCGACGATCACCGTGCACGGCGTGGCCAGGATCGACGGACAGCTCGAGCTGCACCCCTCTTCGATCGACGTCACCGTGAAGAGCTACGCAGGGGCCACGCTGAACACTCAGTTCACTCGCACGGTGTCGCCCAATGCGACGACCGGCGTCTACTCGTCCGCGCTGTTGCTTCCGAACGGAACGACCCGCGCGGACGTCACGGTGCACCCGCGCAACGGCTCCAACACGTATCCGAGCGCGGTCGAGAACATCGTCCCCGGTGATCAACGCGACGTCACGATCGACTTCGACGACGGCACCACCCGGATCGCGCTCAGCGGGAACCTGATGGTGTTCGGCGTGCCGACCACTCGCGCCACGCTGTACGCAACGACGACCGGTGGCCCGAACCCGCAGAACAGCATGACGATCGGCAGCGTCGTCGTCGACCAGACGACGGGTCACTATGCGACGACCTTCACCGTTCCGAACGGCACGACGCACGTCTCCGTGTCGGCGACGCTGTCGACGAACAGCTGGTCGGACATCGTCCTGTCCCACGATGTCGTGCCTGCCATCGTCGGCGTCGGGACCACCACCGACACGTGGTCCGCGGACGCGACCCTGCTGCGGGTGACCGGCACGTTGACCGATGGCGGGCAGCGAGTGACAGGCCTGCCCGGTGATGATCCCGACAACGGCGATGACGCCACCCTGGTCTTCGGCATCGACGTGAGCGGCCCGACGTCGAACTACAGCACGAACGAGTCGGCCCTCTACGAAGGCGACAACACCTTCGAGTTCGGCGTCGTCGTGCCGTCCGATTCGGCGTCGGTCAACCTCACCGTGCTCGGCGTGGTCCCCAGCACGGATCCGGATCCCGCGCTCGCGGTCGCGCTCACCGGGCACGGATCGATCATCGATCAGACGTGGAACGTCGACGTGTCCCATTCGGCGGCAGTCACCAACTACGTGGCGGCCGGCGTGATCAGCAACAACCCGCTCGACCCCGCCGACCAACGGTTCCGGGTGGATGTCATCGGCGTCTCCTACACCGATGACTCGACGCCGTACGTGGAGGTCTTCCACGACTCCCAGACCTACCCGACCCTCCCCGGAGGCGGATACGGCGTCGGTTGGGCGTTGCCGGCCAACGTCAACCTCGTCAGGTCCACGGTCACCGTGCTCGACACCAACGGCGACCCACTCCCGGGAGGAGCCGGGTGGAGCGTCGTCACCCACATCAGCCCGGCCGACGCCGGCTCGACGGTGCAGGGCACGCTGAACATCGATCTCGGCCAAACCACGTATGGGTACGCCGGCAACGTCAACCTCGATGGCTGCTCCGGACCGCTGCTGTTCCGCCGGGAGTTCTGGGTGTTCAACAGCCCGACCGGCCCGACCGGTCCCTACGTGCCGGCCAGCGGGCCGACGCCGGCCGACTGGCCGGGCGGAACCCTGGTGCTCAACGACGAGGTGCTGCCGGACGGAAGGGCGCCGTACCACCACTCGGTGCGGGTGAACATCCCGAGCGACACGACGTTCGTCGGCACGGTCTACTTCGACCACAACAGCCAGGGCACGGGGATCAACACCACCGCCTTCGTCTCGCCGGCGAACATCGACGTCACGGCGGACGAGACCGCGGTCTGCTGATCACGCCGCACGAGTGTCGGTCGTGTGGTCGCGCGGTTCGGTTCGTACACTCACGGCCGTGTTCAGCCGTGACCAACTCGATGCTGCATTTGCGGCCCTGTCCGATCGGCTGGTCGAGCGCGGCGTCGAGGCGACCGCCGTGCTGTTCGGCGATGCCGCGATGATGTTCGCGTTCGACGCCCGTACCGAGATCGATCACGTCGATGCCGCGCCGACACCACGTGGGCTCGTCCTCGGCGCTGCGCGTGACGCGGCCAAGCCGTTGGGCCTGCCGGCGCACTGGATCAACGACCAGTCGACGTCCGCGCTGGCGAAGGGCTTCGCCGACGACACCGATCCGCTGTGGACAGCGCCCAACCTGGCCGTCGTCGCCGTCAGCGCGGATCAGATGCTGGCGATGCGCGCGATCGCCCCCACGCGTCCCGAGGACCTCGACGATGTCCGCCTCCTGGCGGCGAACCTCGACATCACCGACCTGATCGACATCGAGGTCCTGATCGCCGAGATCTACCCGGGACGCACGCTCAACGCGAAGTCCCGGGCAGTCCTCGACGAACTGTTCTGACGCCTCGGACGGGGCCGATCTGCACCGCCAGTCCGATGGGCGTGCCTACGTGCGCGTGCCGGACATCGCTTCGGTGACTCGCCCGGTCACCGCCGTCACACGTTCGCCGAACCTCTTCGCGCCGGCCTTGGTGACCCTGACGCGAGGGGCGACGACGGTGACGGTGGCGATGGGCACGCCTCGCCGATCGAACACGGGCGCGCCCGCCGCGATCGCGTTGGGGTACAGCTCGTCGATGACGAAGTAGCCGAGTCTGCGGACCGAGGCGAGCGTGGCAGCCCTGGGCTCCGGCCGCATCGGGGGGAGACCGGCACGTTCGGTCTCGGGCAAGAACGCGTCGAACGTCGCGCTCTGCCGCATCGGCACCACCATGCCGATCGGCACGGTCATCCGTAGCGGCTGACTGCTGTCGACCGAATCGATCACCACCATCGTCGCTCCCTCCTGGGCGAACAGCACGACGGTCTCGTCGGTCTCCTTCTGCAGTTGGACCAGATGTGGGTGAGCGGCCTCGCGCAATCCCGATGTGTAGTGCGTGCCGACCTGGAGGGCCTTCGAGGTGACGGTCCACTCACCCGTGTCGAGCTGGCGGATCCACCCGGCGTCGCCGAGCGTCAGCAGGATCCGTTGCACTGCCGTCTTGTCCAGGTCCGTCGTGCGCGCCAACGCGGACACGCCGATCGGTTGGGTGACGGCGAGTGCTTCGAGGACGCCGAGGGCGTTCTGCACGGATTGGATCGTCTTGACAGCCATGGTGCTCGGAGACAGACTGTATCACACAACGAACATGTGTATCACCTGGTGATACAAGCGGCTGGGGGCCGGCTCCATGGACGACAACCAGAACGACACCACCGGATCGACCGACGAGCGGTACACCTTGATCTCCGCCGACTGCCATGGTGGCGGCGCGATCGGCGACTACCGCGAGTATCTGCCGAAGCGGTTCCACGACGAGTTCGACGCGTGGGCCGGCTCGTACGTCATCGAGTACGAGGATCTGCTCGGCGACCTCGGCGAGCGAAATTGGAACTCCAAGCGTCGGCTCGCCGACCTCGAAGCCGATGGCGTGGTCGCCGAGATCATCTACCCGAACACGATCCCGCCGTTCTACCCGAAGTCGTCACTCACCTTCCAGCCTCCCGCGCAGAACGCCGGCGACGCGGAGAAGCGCTGGGCAGGTCTGCAGGCGCACAACCGCTGGCTGGCCGACTTCTGCAACGAGGTGCCGGGTCGGCGCGCGGGAATCGCTCAGGTGTTGCTCGGCGACATCCCGGCTGCGGTCGCCGAGGTGCGTTGGGCCAAGGAGGCCGGGCTCACCGGCGGCATCCTCCTGCCCGGCGTCCCGCCGAACAGCGGGCTGCCCGAGCTGTACGACGGCGCCTACTACGAGCCGCTGTGGGCGGTGTGCGCCGAGCTGGGCATGCCGGTCAACCACCACGGGGGCAGCGCCAGTCCGCCGATGACGACGGCGATCGAGTCGCCAGTCGTGTTCCTGCTCGAGGTCACGTGGTTCTCGCATCGCGCCCTCACCCACCTCATCGTCAGCGGCGCGCTGGAGCGCCATCCCGGCCTGCAGGTCGTGTTCACCGAGCAGGGGACCGCCTGGATCCCTGAGGAGCTCGCCCGTCTCGACTACTTCTTCAACCGGATGCGCACCGCGGTCGGTTCGCAGGAGCACGTCTGGGGCAAGCCGGTCACGGACAAGCTGACCCTCAGCCCGAGTGAGTACTTCGCCCGGCAGTGCAACGTCGGCGCCAGCTTCATCCGCCCGAACGAGGTGCCACTTCGGCACACCGTCGGCCTCGACAAGATCATGTGGGGCACGGACTACCCGCACAAGGAAGCCAGCACGCCGTACACGCTCGAGGCGTTGCGGGCAGCGTTCGCCGGTGTGCCGCACCACGAGACGGCGATGATGCTCGGGGGCAACGCCGCGCGGATCTACGGCTTCGATCTGGAGCTGCTCGAGCCGATCGCGGCGAAGATCGGCCCGCGCAAGGCCGACGTCGATGTGCCGTTGCAGCCGGGCGACGTGCCCCTGGTGGCGGAGAAGTGTCCGGCACTCGCCGGCTTCGGCGCTCGCTGAGCGACGACCGAACAGGACGAACAGGACGAACAGGATCGGTACTGGGGGGTATCACGGATGAAGACGCTGAAGGATCGAGTTGCCGTCGTGACCGGCGGTGCCGGCGGATTGGGTCGGGCGATGGGCGAGCGGTTCGCCCGCGAGGGCATGCGTGTCGTGCTCGCGGACGTGCAGGCCGAGCCGCTGGCGAAGACCGTCGCCGAGTGCAGGGACCAAGGTCTTGCCGTCATCGGCCATCAGACCGACGTCACCAACTGGCCGTCGGTGGAAGCCCTGCGCGATGCCGCGCTGTCGGCGTACGGGGCGGTGCACGTGGTCTGCAACAACGCAGGCATCGGTGCCGGGGCCGAGGGCAAGATGTGGGAGCACGAACTCAACGACTGGCGCTGGGCCATCGGCGTCAACGTGATGGGCATCGTCCACGGCATCAACGCCTTCGTGCCGGTGATGCTGGAGCAGGACGACGAGGGTCACGTCGTCAACACATCGTCGGGCAACGGCGGCGTTTCCCCGTTGCCGAGCACTCCTCAGTACGCAGCCACCAAGGCTGCGGTCGTCACGATCACCGAGTGCCTGTACGGCCAGCTCCGCGACGTCACCGACAAGGTGGGTGCGTCGGTGCTGTTCCCCGGGCCGCACATCCTGCGCACCGGCCTGTTCGAGTCGTGGCGAAGCCGCACCGACGAGTTCGCCAAGGAACGCCCGCGGCAGACGCCGTACACCACGGTCGAGGCGCTGGAAGCGCAGATGAAGGCGGCCGGCGTCGACATCGCCTACACACCGGTCGAGGACGTGGCCGAGCGCGTCGTCAACGGCATCCTCGCCGACCAGTTCTGGATCCACCCGCAGAGCGACCGCGGCGACGCCCAACTCCTCGCCCGCACCGACTCGATGCTGCACCGCACCAATCCCGCCTACCTCCGCCCCGTCCCGGGCTGAGCCACCTGCTGAACAGGAGCTCGTCACGATGAGCAACGTCAACGACCCATACGTCATCGTCTCCGCCGACAGCCATGCCGGCCTGCCGACCGAGGACTACCGCGCCTATCTCGCGACGCGTTTCCACGGACGCTTCGACGAGTTCTTGGCCGAGCGCGCGGCCACGCTGGAGGCCAGCACCCGGCTCGGCGTGCGCAACGAGGACTACGCCAAGAAGTGGTTCGAGGAGCACGAAGAGGCACTGCGCAGCGGCTGGGAAGCCGACAAGCGCGACCTCGAGCTCGATGGTGACGGCGTCGCCGGCGAGGTCGTCTTCCCCGACGCCGACGCGGTCGAGAGCCGCACCTGCGTGCCGTTCGGCGCAGGCCTCGGGCTCAGCGGCGACATGGATCCCGAACTCGGTCTCGCCGGCGCGCAGGCACACAACCGCTGGCTCGCCGAACTGTGCTCGAACAGCCCGGAGCGACGCAAGGGCGTCGCACTCGTGCCGATCACGGCAGCGATCGACGACGTGCTCGCCGAGATCCGCCGGATCAAGGCCGACGGGCTCGGGGCAGTGATGATCCCTGCGATGTGGGTCGACCAGAAGCCGTACCACGACCGGTGCTACGACCCGGTGTGGGCGCTGTGCCAAGAGCTCGGGCTGCCCGTCTGCACCCACAGCGGGCCCGCGCCGCGCCAGGAGTTCGGCGATCACCTCGGCATCTACGTCAGTGAGGTCGTCTGGTGGCCGGCCCGCCCGCTGTGGTTCATGCTCTGGTCGGGCGTGTTCGAGCGGTTTCCCAACCTGAAGTTCGGGGTCACCGAGGCCGGCTGCTGGTGGCTGCCCGCGCAGATCTGGTTCTGGGACCGGTTGTTCCTCGGCCAGAAGGGCACCGAGAAGCT
>JAOBWQ010000144.1 GCA_025463425.1 Ilumatobacteraceae bacterium
GCACCCCGAAGTGGAGCTCGACCCAGCGGCTCGTCGTGCACGCCGACCTCGACACGGCGCGCAGCGGTTCGCCGGTCGGCATCGGTCAGGTGTTCTACGGCGAGGCCCAGCCGGACTCGACGCTCGGGGCCAGCGCGGGCGACGGTCTCGGCGACGAAGCGCCGACGACCCAGCCGCCGGTCGAGACCGCGACGCCGGTCACGTCTGTGGCGCCAGTCGTGGCCGGGCCGGCAACCACGACCTCGGTGCCTGTCGCAACGTCGCCGGTGTCGGCGGCCGCTGACCCGAGCGCGACGGACGCAGCGACGACGTCCACCACATCGTCGCCGGCTGCCTCGACCACGGCGCCCGCGTCGGTCGCACACGTCCAGGACGAGTTCGCCAGCGAAGCCTTCCAGCAGGGCTGGTTCGACGATGCCGGCGCGATCCCGCACGTGCTCGGTTGGGCCGCGCTGTTCGGGCTGATCTGGTTCACGTGCTACCGGCTCGCCCGCCGGTTCCGCAAGCTGTGGCTGGGCATCGTCGTCAGCATCGTGCCGGTCGTCGTCGTGCTGTACTTCCTGTACGAGAACATCGAGCGCCTCCTCCCGGCCGCCCTCTGAGAGTGGTGACGCGGCATCGGCCCCGGGCGCGCCCGGCCGCACCGCCAGCTCGATAACGCAGTTACAGTCAGGACATGCGTCTCCTGCTCGACCTGGACCGGTGCCAAGGGCACAACCGTTGTTACGCACTCGCACCGGAGCTGTTCGACGTCGACGACTACGGCATGGCCGTGCTGCTCCACGAGGGTGAGGTCCCCGAAGGTCTCGAACCCAAGGGTCGCCTGGCCATCGCCAACTGCCCGGAGTTCGCGATCACCGTGGCGGAGGAGTCCTGATGGCCTCCATCTACGGGCCGGTCAAGGATTGGGAGACCGACTTCGACCACGCCGAGCCGGAGTACAACGAGAACGCGCCCGCGGTGTGGGAGCAGCTGCGCGGCACGTGCCCGGTGGCCCACACCGATCGCTACAACGGCACCTGGCTGCCGGTCACCCACGCGCTCGTCACCCAGATCGCGTACGACACCGAGCACTTCACGTCTCGATCGGTGATCGTCTCGCCGTTCGAGCAGCTGGCCCCCGCCCCGATCGGCGGCGCACCGCCGATCACCAGCGACCCGCCGTTCCACCACGACGCCCGACGATTGCTGCTGCCCGCATTCGCACCGAAGAAGATCGAGCCGTGGGAGGCCGATGTGCGCGCCCTGTGCCAGCGCTTGCTGGCTGACCTCGGCGATGCCGACGTGATCGACGCTGCCGCGCAGTACGCGCAGCACATCCCGGTCAACGTGATCGCGCTGATGCTCGGTTTCCCGGTCGAGGACGCCGACATCTTCTTCGGCTTCGTGCACGATGTGATCGAGGGCATCAACGTCGAGCTCGATCAACGGATGCAAGCGTTCGTCCGGCTCGACGAGTACGTCAACCAACAGGTGCGCGAGCACGTCGACAACCCGCGCGACGACCTCACCACGTTCCTCCTGAACGCCACGATCGAAGGCGAGCCGCTGACGCTCGACCACGTCGGCGGATCGATCGTGTTGCTGCTGATCGCCGGCATCGACACGACGTGGAGCGCGATCAGCTCCAGCCTGCTGCACCTCGCCACCCACCCCGAGGATCGCCGGCGCCTCGTCGACGACCCTTCGCTGATCCCCGTCGCGATCGAGGAGTTCCTGCGTGCCTACGCGCCGGTCACGATGGCTCGGATGGTGAAAGCAGACGTCGAGATCGGTGGCTGCCCGATGAAGGTCGACGACTGGGTGCTGCTGCCGTTCCCCGCAGCCAACGTCGATCCCGCCGCGTTCGATCGTGCCGACGAGGTGATCATCGACCGCGCCGAGAACCGCCACCTCGCGTTCGGGCTCGGCATCCACCGCTGCCTCGGCTCGAACCTGGCCCGGCTGGAGCTCAAGGTCGCGGTCGAGGAGTTCCTCCTCCGCTACCCGAGCTTCGAGCTCGCCACGGACGCCGTCACGTGGAGCGTCGGCCAGATCCGTGGCCCGCGGACCGTGCCGGTGCGCATCACGGCCTGACCGGCACGC
Source organism: Ilumatobacteraceae bacterium (assembly GCA_025463425.1). Lineage (GTDB taxonomy): Bacteria > Actinomycetota > Acidimicrobiia > Acidimicrobiales > Ilumatobacteraceae > WLMZ01. The sequence continues at coordinate 2,086 of JAOBWQ010000144.1, forward strand.
ACCGGCCACCGACGCCTCCCGGGCCGTGTCACACCCTGTCCGTAGACTGGGCGGGCCATGTCGCTGTTCGATGAGATGCCCCCCGAGGACGATGCCGAGGAGTCCCTGCTCACGGGGTTGAACCCGGACCAGCTGGACGCCGTCGTGCACAACTCGGGGCCGCTCCTCGTCGTCGCCGGCGCCGGGTCGGGCAAGACCCGGGTGCTCACCCACCGCATCGCCCACCTGATCGAGAGCGAAGGCGTGCATCCGCAGCGGATCCTCGCGATCACGTTCACCAACAAGGCCGCCGGCGAGATGCGCGAGCGCGTCGGCCACCTCGTCGGTCCGGCGTCGAAGAACATGTGGGTCAGCACCTTCCACGCGGCGTGCGTGCGCATCCTGCGCGCCAATGCCGAAGCGCTCGGCTACCCGCGCAGCTTCAGCATCTACGACCAGGCCGACGCCCAGCGGCTGACCGGCTACGTGATCCGCGACCTCAACCTGGACTCGAAGCGGTTCACGCCGCGCGGTGCGCACAACGTGATCAGCAAGTGGAAGAACGAGCTCCTCTTCCCCAACGACGCGCTGGCTGCCTCGTCCACGCCGATGGATCGCAAGCACGCCGAGATCTACCAGGAGTACCAACTTCGGCTGCTCAAGGCCGGGGCGATGGACTTCGACGACCTGCTCACCAACACCGTGCTGCTGTTCCGCCAGCATCCCGACATCCTCGCCAACTACCAGCAGCGCTTCCAGCACATCCTGATCGACGAGTACCAGGACACCAACACCGCCCAGAACGAGATCGTGATGCTGCTCGGCGCCGAGCACCAGAACGTCACCGTCGTCGGCGACAGCGACCAGTGCCTGCCGACCGGCACGCTCATCGCCACGCCCAACGGCGAGGTTCCGATCGAGCAGATCGGAGTTGGCGACGTCGTCTTCGGCACAGGTGGCGGCCTCGACGTACATCCCGGTGTGGTCCGGCATGTCCAACGTGGCACGTGCAACGACCTGCTCGTCTCCGTGCGCGCCGGCGACGTCCT
>JAOBWQ010000013.1 GCA_025463425.1 Ilumatobacteraceae bacterium
CGCTTCGCCTCGTACGGCATCATCATGGGGGCCGACGGCGCGACGCGCATCGTCGGCTGCGCCACGCTGTGGGCCGCCGGGGTGAAGACCATCGGCGCCTATGCGTTCGTCGTCGCGCTCTCGCCGCTCGTCGGTGTGGCCATCGTCTACTTCCGCAAGCAGCTGGGCGCAGACCCGGGCCCGGAGGCACCGTGGTCGGAGGTCACTCCCAACCTCGGGTGGCTGCTGCTCGGCTCGGTGTTCGCGGCCGGCCTCGTCAACGCCGGGCCGATCGTGCTCGATCTGCTCGCGCCGAAGACAGACGCCAAGCTCGTCACCGCGTTCGGGTCCGGCGTGCTGCTCGGACGCATCCCGTTGTTCCTCTTCCAGGCCGTGCAGGCCGCACTGCTGCCCCGCCTCGCCGGCCAGATCGGACGCGGTGAGATCGACGAGTTCCGCAAGGGCTTCCGCAAGCTGCTGCTCGCGGTCAGCGGGGTCGCGGCGATCGGTGTGCTGGGTTCGGCCGTGCTGGGACCGTTCGTGCTCAAGAAGGTGTTCCAGGCCGACCTCGAGACGCGCACCGTTGCGTTGCTGACCCTGGGTTCGGGCGTCTACATGGTGGCGCTCACGTTCGCTCAGGCCGTGATCGCGCTCCACGGTCACGCACTGGTGGCGTACGGCTGGCTGATCGGCATGATCACGTTCGCGCTGGTCACGTGGCTCAGCTCGGACAACGACCTCAAGCGGGTCGAGTTCGGTCTGGTCAGCTCGTCCGTGGCAGCGGCACTCACGTTCGCGATCGCGCTCCACGTCCGCCTCGCCGCCGGTGTGGCACCCGACGTCGGATCGCTGATGGAAGCCGCCGCCGACGTGCCCTACGAGGTCTGAGGCGCTGAGACCGACAGTCTGATCGGCTGCTGCACTGCGGTCAGCTCGGGACGGTGAGCCCGGCCTTCTTGGCCTCGAGCTCGAGGTCGTTGGCGACCATCATCGAGATCAGCTCCGGGAACTGCACCTCGGGCTCCCAGCCCAACCCGGTGCGGGCCTTGCTGGCGTCGCCGATCAGCAGGTCGACCTCGGCGGGGCGGAAGAAGCGCTGGTCCTGGCGGACGTGCGACTGCCAATCCTCGATGCCGACCTCGGCGAACGCGACCCGGATCAGGTCTTCGATCGTGTGCATCACGCCGGTGGCGATGACGTAGTCGCTGGCCTGCTCCTGCTGCAGCATCAGCCACATCGCCTTGACGTAGTCGCCGGCGAAGCCCCAGTCACGCTTGCTGTCGATGTTGCCGAGCACGACGTGTTCCTGCAGGCCGAGCTTGATCCGCGCTGCGGCGTTGGTGACCTTGCGCGTGACGAACTCCAGCCCACGGCGCGGGCCCTCGTGGTTGAAGAGGATGCCGCTGCACGCGTACAGGCCGTAGCTCTCGCGGTAGTTGACGGTGATGTCGTGGCCGAAGACCTTGGCGCACCCATACGGGCTGCGCGGGTGGAACGGGGTGAGCTCGGACTGCGGGGTCTCGCGGACCTGGCCGAACATCTCCGACGACGACGCCTGGTAGAAGCGGATCGGGTTGTTGTCGTTGCCACCGACCATGCGGATGGCCTCGAGCATGCGCAGCACGCCGAGCCCGGTGATGTTCGCGGTGAGCTCGGCCTGGTTGAAGCTCATCGCGACGAACGAGATCGCGCCGAGGTTGTAGACCTCGTCGGGCTGGGCGACGGTGAGCGCCTTGACCAGCGACGGCAGGTCGGCGAGATCGCCGGGCACGAACTCGATGAACGGCATCTCCTCGCGAAGGGTCGTGGCCTTCGGGTTGTTCTGACCGGTGATCATGCCGTAGACCTCGTAGCCCTTGCCGTGCAGGAACTCGGCGAGGTGACGGCCGTCTTGGCCAGTGATACCGGTGATGAACGCACGGGGCATGTTGGGAGATCCTGAAGTTGGGCGCGATGGCCCGATTGGCCGCGCGGAACACTGCAGTCTAGAGGTGGGACGCAGATCTCCCCCAGCATCATCGGCCCCGGTACCATGCCCGGGTGAGCGCGCCGAGGGACCACGGCACCGCCGTCACGGTGGCGTTCGACGGCGGCCCGCTGCTGGGCCCGATCACCGGCATCGGTGCGGCCGTCGCCGAGATGCAACGCTCGCTGCAGGCCCGCGACGACGAGACGCTACGCCCCTACGCACTGAGCTTCCGGGGCACGCTGCTGCCCGGGATGACCCGGCTGCCACTGCCCGCAGCGGTCGCCCAGCGGCTCTGGCCGCACATCGACCGTCCTCGCCTGGATCGCTGGCTCCGCCCGGCCGAGGTGCTGCACGGCACGAACTACGCCGTCGGGCCGAGCCGACTGCCCCGCCTGGTGTCGGTGTACGACTGCTGGTTCCTGCGCAACCCCCGCGACGCCTCGCCCGTGGTGGTGCGCGCCGGCGAGGTGTTGCGCCGCGCCGTGCGCACCGGGGCGACGGTGCACGCATCGTCGCACGCCACGGCCGATGCGGTGCGCGAGCTACTCGGTACCGAACGTGTCGAGGTCGTTCCGCTGGCAGCCCTCCCCTCGCCGGAGCGTGCCGCGGACCAGCCGTCGCCTGGCCTCGCGGCGCAGCTCGGCTCGATGTGCAGCCGACCGTTCGTGCTGTCGATGGGCACGCTCGAGCGACGCAAGAACGTGCCGACGCTGATCACCGCGTTCGCAGCCATCGCCGGCGAGCTTCCCGATCTCGGGTTGGTGCTGGCCGGCGGCGACGGCGACGACGTCCCCGTGATCGACGCCGCGGTCGCGGCCCTCCCTCCCGCTGTGGCCGCCCGGGTGGTGCGCACTGGCCGGGTCGGCACCGAGGACAAGCACTGGTTGCTCGCCAACGCTCGGGTCCTCGCCTACCCGTCGCTCGACGAGGGCTTCGGCTTCCCCCTCCTCGAAGCGATGCAGTTCGACCTGCCCGTCGTGGCATCGACGCGCGGCTCGATCCCCGAAGTGGCCGCCGACGCCGCGTTACTGGTCGAGCCGCTCGACAGCTCGGCCCTCGGCCAGGCGATCCTCAGTGCTGCGACCGACGATCCGCTGCGGTCCACCCTGATCGCGGCCGGACGCCTCCGCATCGACGCGTTCTCGTGGCCCGAGACCGCTCGGCACCTCGCCGCGCTCTACCACCGCCTGGCCGAGAAAGGCTCCTGACATGATCACGGTTCTCTCCGGGGGTGTGGGCGCTGCCCGCTTCCTGCGCGCCCTCCTGCACGTCGCACCCGCCACCGACATCGCCGCGATCGTCAACACCGGCGACGACACGGTGATGCACGGCCTCTCGATCTCGCCCGACATCGACACCGTCACCTACACCCTGGCCGGAGCGATCGATCCCGACCGCGGCTGGGGGTTGCGCGACGAGACGTGGAGGGCGATGGAGGCACTCGGGCGGTTCGTCACCGTGCGGCCCGACGGGTCGAGCGCAGCGCCGACCTGGTTCAACCTCGGCGACCAGGACCTCGCCACCCACTTCTACCGCACGGCCCGCCTGCGCGAGGGCGCCACGCTCACCGAAGTGACCGCAGAGATCTGTCGTGCGTTCGGGGTCGAGATCGCGCTGCTGCCGATGACCGACGATGCCGTGGAGACTCGCGTCGTGCTCGCCGAAGATGGTCAGGAGATCAGCTTCCAGGAGTACTTCGTCCAGCGCCAGCACGGTGTGCCCGTCAGTGCAGTGCGGTTCGCCGGTGTCGAGTCTGCCCGCCTGACCGGCGCGGCAGAGCATGCCCTGACGGCAGCGGACGTGGTCGTGGTCGCGCCGTCCAACCCACTCGTCTCGATCGGCCCGCTCCGCGCGATGCGTGGCGTGGACGAGCTGTTGGCGAACCGTCGCGAGTCCGTCGTGGCCGTGTCGCCGATCGTCGGTGGCGCCGCGTTGAAGGGCCCCGCCGATCACATGCTCGCGGAGCTCGGCCACGATCCCTCGGTGGTCGGAGTCGCCCGGCTCTATGCGCCCATCGCCGCCGCGCTGGTGATCGATCCGGCCGACCAACACCTCGCCGATG